>DATLRG010000580.1:0-16905 GCA_035534795.1 Chloroflexota bacterium | reverse complement strand
GCTGCGGCCACTCGTCGAACAAACCTTTTTGCGACGGTACCCATGAACGAATCGGCTTCCAGTCCGATCTCGACGCGGCGCTCGCCGCGCCCGCGGCTGAAGGTTACGACGACGTCTGCGCGGAGAGTGAGGTCGCCGACGGCGAGATCAAAGGCGTCAAGGTTGGGAACGTCCCGGTCGTGCTCGGCCGCGTCGACGGGCAGATCTATGCGATCGGCGGCGTCTGTACCCACCAGATGGCCTTGCTGGAAGACGGTGAGCTCGACGGCAAGCTGGTGATCTGCCCGCTGCACGACAGCGGCTTCGACATCACCACCGGCGAGGCCATCCGCGATCCGGCCACCGTCGCCGAGCCAGCCTACGACGTGAAGGTGGAGGCAGGCCGCGTGTTCGTGTCGCGGAAGGCAAGATAAGCCTGGATCAGTGGACCGTGGAGGGAGAGACGAGGGGAGGGTGGGTAGAGTAGTCGCCCACGGCAACTACTCTACCCACCCCCCCTCGTCTCTCCCTCATTACAAGACAAACGTCGTCCCAACGCTGTTCGCCACGAATGCCTCCGGCATCGCTCGGGCGATCTGGTGAGTCGCGGACCAGCCGGTACAGTGGCCCGGGATCAGGTAGCGCGGTCCAATCTTCTGGAGAGCCGCGACCGTTGGCGGGATGACCCGCTCGAACAGGGCGCCGGTGAGGTGGAAGCCGCCGATGACATAAATTCACTCGTACCATACAATCAACTCCTCCAACGACAGCCGCTCGCGCCGAACCGGGTCACGCGCCGCGTACCCGAGTGTCAAGAGCGCCTGCGGCTCCAGGTCTGGACCGAGATCCAGCGCGGCGCGGACCGCGGCCGGGCAAAACAGCGGGGCGCAGATCCAGCCGCCGTCGAGCCCGGACTGATAGGCCGTGAGCAGCACATTCTGGGCGGCGGCGCCCAGGCTCTGGACCGCCATCGTCGCCTCCGCCGCCTGGCGACCGGCATCCGGGTAGCGATCGGGGTCGACCGTGTACAGGCAGAGGATGACGCACACGGGCGCCTCGAGAATCCGCTGCTGCGAGCGCAGCTTGCGCCTCGCAATCACGTCGGTCGACTCGCCGTCCATCGCGAGGTGTCGCTCCCATTCCTCACCCATGGCGACAACCAATCGCTCTTTCACAGACCGACGAGTCACCACGACGAAGCGCCAGGGCGTGCGGCCGTGCGGCGACGGCGCCCAGCGAGCGGCTTCGAGCACGCGCTCGACCAGCGCTCGTGGCACCGGCTCCGGGCGATACGATCGCACCGACCGGCGGCCTCGCACGACGGCGTCGAAGTCCAGATTCCGGGCGGGCGGGGCCTCGGCATCGCCGAACGCATCCTCGCCCCACGACCACTGCCGCGCGGAGGCTGGGATCACGCGGATCACCGGCTCCTTCTCGATCGTCATGCGCTCGTACTGTGAATACTTCGTCCGCAGCAGGCCGGCGGCACGGCGATGGTCGTCGACGCCCGGTTCGACGAGGTCGGCGGTCCCGCGCACCATCAGATACGCCAGGCGCGTCCAATCCTCGGCGTAGTCGTCGACCAGCAGCGTGACCTCGGGGTTCCTCAGCAGGTTCCGCACGCGCCGGAGCTGCATCGCCGCTACCCGCTTCGGCTTCTCGTCGAGCGACGAGTAGATTGCCAGGCCATCGGTTGCGAAGCAGATCGGGACGAGGTGCGGGCGCCCGTCGTGACCGACGGACGCCAGTCGGGCCACGCGATGCGCGGCCAGGAAGCGCCACTGGGTCGCGCTCAGCGGCGAGGCGTTCTGCTCGGTCATCCTGCGCGTCCGAGCCACGGCCGCACGGCGCCGACGAGATAAAGCGATCCGGTGACGCAGATCAGCTCCTCCGGCCCCGCCAGCTCCATCGCCAGCTCGACAGCACGCACCGGATCCGGCTCGACGATTCGCTCGAACCCGGCTCCGAGCTCCGCGCAGGCCGCGTCGACGACGGCCGGATCGACCGCCTGACCCCGCCCGAAGTCGGTGTCGGCGTCAAAGCGCGTGAGGATGGCGCGTCGCAGACGCGGCAGCAGCGTTGCCAACGTCGCGGCGAGGTCGTGGCCGCGCTTGAATGCCAGCACCGCCGTGGTCGGCCGTTTCGGGAAGAGCGCCTCGAGCGCGTCGACGAGTGCAGCCATCTTCGCCGGATTGTGGGCGCCGTCGAGGACGATCAGCGGCTCGCGCCGGACCACCTCCAGGCGACCCGGCACTTCGACCGTCGCCAGCGCTCGCCTCAGCGCCAATTCCGAAACCGGAAACGCTCTACCGATTGCTTCGACGCCGGCGATCGCCAGCGCCGCGTTCGCCACCTGATGTGCCCCGCGCAAGGCGACCTCGAGGTTGCCAAGCCGTCGGGTGGGTAAGTCGAGGTCGAAGCTGCCGCCATCCTGCCGGAGCGACAGCAGGTCATAGCGGAACTCTTGGTCAAGCTGCCAGAGGTCGGTCCCAACCCGCGAGCATCTCTCGGCGACGATTCTCCGGACGGATGGCTGGGTTGCGCCACACACCGCCATCGCCCCGCGCTTGATGATGCCGGCCTTGTCCACGGCGATCTTCTCCACGGTGTCGCCCAGGACCTCAGTGTGATCGAGTCCGACGTTCGTCAGGATCGTGGCGAGCGGCTCGACGACGTTCGTCCCATCGAAGGTCCCGCCCATTCCGACCTCGACCACCGCGAGGTCGACGCGTTCCTCTCGGAAGTGCTGCAATGCGACCACGACAGTCAGCTCGTACCACGTCGGCGAGATCTTTCTGGCGGATGGCGCCACGGACTGGATCAGCTCAACGAGGCGCGGCGGCCCGATGGACACCCCGTTCACGACGAACCTTTCCTCGACTCGTTCCAGGTGGGGCTTCACGTGCAGCCCCACCCGGTACCCCGCCGCCTGGAGGATCGTCGCGGCGATCGTCGCGGTCGATCCCTTTCCTGACGTGCCGCCAATGTGAAGAACGGGCAGACCGCGCTGCGGATCGCCCAGCGCGGCAAGCAATTGTCGCATGCGGTCCAATCCCGGCCGTTCGCCGAGTCGCGTCGGAACGGCAAGTTGCCAGAGCAAGTCGTCGGGCGACAGCGTAATCACCCCTTCGAGCTCCTTTGGTTCCATTGATCGGATTGTATCACCATAGAACGTCGTCGGCTGGACGTCATTGTCGGCTCGCGACCCGGCGTGGGGGCCGACAGGATCGACGTACTTGGCACGGGCGCGCTGTCGGGCCACCGGGTCTCGCCAGGCATCGCCGATCGCCTGCGAGCGTCGGCCGTGGTAACCGCGTCTGACAGTACAGATCATCGCATTTACATTCGCTACACTGGCCTTCGTCGCGGCGTGAGCGTTTGACGTCGCCACCCGCGCACGTGTAGGCTTCTCGCGGATCGCCGGAGTACTCAACGTCAAAGGCACAACTATGTCAACCGATCCCGAAGACCTGCACGAAGGCAGGACGCCCATGGAGCCCCGCACGGTTGACGAGGCGGTGCAGCTTCTGACCGCGGCTTGGACGCGCGGGGCACGAACCGCAGTCGACGAATCGCGTCCGCTCAACACTGCCGCGGAGGAAGGGCATGTCGTGGCGGTTTCCTTGCGGCGTCTCGACCGGATCACCCGCGTCGACCGTGAAAATAGCGCCGTCGTCGTCGAGGCCGGGGTGCCGGTGCAGGCCATTCGTGCCGCCACCGACTCGATTGGCCTCTGGTGTCCTGCCCTGCGCTGGCTCCCGGGCTCAACTCCCATCGGCGCTGCCGTCGTCGGCGGTCACGGGCGTCGTTCGCGCCGGTATGGCGCCGTCGCGGATTATCTGCTCGGAACACGCTTCGTCAGCCCAGCCGTCGGGTTGGTCCGCCACGGCGGCATGGCGATCAAGAATGCGACTGGCTACAATCTGACCGCTGCCATCGCCGGCTCACGCGGTGGCCTCGGCGTGCTGCTCGAGGTCACCGTGCGGCTGGTGCCCAAACCCGCGCGGCGAGGCGTGCGGCGCATCTGCTTTGCGACCGAGAACGTGGTCTGGGGAGCGGCGCGGGGACTCGCCGATCCGTCGTCCGAGGCGGCCGCGGTCGAAGTGTTCGCGGAGCTCACTCCTACCCGCGGACCAGCCTACCTGTTGGTAGAAGCGGAGGACGTGGTGGCGACCACCGTCGAGCGACGCCTTGGGAGCCTGGTCGACCGCGCGACATCTCCTGGCGGATCTCTGGACACGTCGATCGACTGGCTGCCATTGACGCCCGACGGCGCGGCTACCGTCGTCCGCTTCGGCGTGGATCCGTCGACGCTGGCCGAGACCGGCACGCGGTTGGTTGCCGAAGCCCGACGGCGCGACCTCCGCGGCTTCGTGCTGGCCGAAGCCAGCGGCGGCGCCGTCGAGATCGCGCTGAGCTCCTCTTGCGCCTCGCAAATCGACGAGGTTCTTCGGGCCGCGGGCATCCCGGCGCCCGACCCGACGACCACGCGGCTCCGTGCCATCTTGAAGTCGGCCTTCGACCCGGCCGATTTAGTTATCTGAAAGCCGTTGATTGAGCCCCCACGGGGGCTCAATCAACGGCTTCGAGATAGTTTCGTACTGATTCCTCGCTGACGCGTGCCACGACGCGTACGGCGCGGCCAGGCGCATCGACCCGAGCCAAGCGTCCTCCAAGACCGGGCATAACGCAGAATCGTTGGGCCCACGAATCCGCGTCATACCCTCCAATATCTTGTTCCTTGACTCCTCCCTCGATCAGGCTAGAATTTCAGGTAGAGCAGGATCAGGGGAGCGTGTTGGAGATCGCTGTGGAACGGTGGCCCTCGGGCCACCGTTCCACAGCGATCTCCAACATTCTCCCGTGCGAAAGCACGAAGTAAGGAGCCCGCTGTGTCAGCCGCTACCCACGAGCCGGTCCTCCTGGCCGAACTGTTGGAGCTGCTCCAGCCCAGGCCCGGAGGCACCTACGTCGACGGCACGCTCGGCGGGGCCGGCGACGCCGAAGCGCTGCTCGAGCGGTCGACTCCCGGCGGGCGGCTGCTCGGCCTGGACCTGGACCCCGAAGCCCTGGAGCGGGCGAAGGAGCGACTGCAACGCTTCGACGACCGGGTCGTGCTGGTTCACGATAGCTTCGCGGATCTGGAACGGGTCGTTCGGTGGAATGGGTTCGCGCCGGCTGATGGCATCGTGTTGGATCTGGGCCTGTCCTCCTTCCAACTGGCGCATCCGGAGCGCGGATTCAGCTTCCGAACGACCGCGCCGCTGGACATGCGGTTCAACCCACTTCAGGCCGCGCCGACGGCGCGCGAGCTCGTCAACACGCTCGGGTCGGCTGAGCTGGTGGACCTGTTGCGCCGCTACGGCGAAGAACCAATGGCGAAACGCATCGCCGGGGCCATCATCCAACGGCGTCAACGCCAGCCGATCGAGACCACGACGGAGCTGGCGGAGATTGTCGAGGGCGCCGTCGGGCACCGGCGGGGAAAAATTCACCCGGCGACCCGAACGTTTCAGGCGCTGCGCATCGCCGTCAACCGAGAGCTGGAAGCGCTCGAGGCCGCGCTGCCGCAGGCGATCGAAGTCCTGGCACCGTACGGCCGTCTGGCGGTGATCTCCTTCCACTCGCTCGAAGACCGAATTGTCAAACGATTCTTCGTCGAGCAGGCCGCGTCGTGCATCTGCCCGCCCGGCTTGCCGGTCTGCGTCTGCGGCCACCAGCCGTGCGTGACGCTCCTCACCCGACACGCGACGCGCCCGACCCCCGAGGAGGTCGCGCGGAACCCCCGTGCCCGGAGCGCGATCCTGCGCGCGGTCGAGAAACTACCGGTCCCGGCGTGACTCGGTCCAGAGTCCATCGGGCGGTTCACCAGCCGTCCCGAGCAGAGAGAGTGGAGGTGGTGCCGGTCCAGCGTGCTGTTGGCCGCCCGCCGTTGGCTTCACCGGTTAGCCGACGAGCGCTGTTCTTGCCACTAATTCTCCTCGCGGCCCTGGTCAGCCTGCTCTATCTCAGCCAAACCAGCGACGTCGCGACGACCGGCTACGACATCGCCGACCTGCAAAGCCAGAAGGCCACCCTGGAGATGGAAAACGAGCAGCTTCGGCTACAGATCGCACAGCTCGAATCGCTCGACCGTGTCGACCAGGCAGCGACGACGCGACTGCACATGGGGCCGCCACGGCAGGCCGTCTACGTGACCGCTTCGACCGTGTCGATCCCAACTCCGTCGCCGACCGCGATGCCCGTCGAAGAGACGACCCGGTCGCTGGTTGCCGCGATCTGGCATTCGATCTCTTCGACGGCCACGCTCCGCGCGGGTGGCTCTCCGTGAAGGCGCTAGGTTCTGTTTGCAAAGCCTCACGTCGCCGCCTTGAAAGGCGGGCGAAGGGACGCTCGGCTGAAGCCGGACGGGCGCGGCGACGGGTCCCGGGACTTCAGTCCGCCTCGCCCCTTCGCCTGCCTCTCAAGGCAGCGACGGCGGTTCGCAAACACAACCTAGCGCTCGAACGATTGCTAGCAGCGTGGAGATGTAAAACGCAACGTGCAAGACGCAAGGCCGGTGCGCTGAGATGACCCTCGTTTGCGTTTTGCGTTTCGCGCGTTGCTCAGCAGGTCATGTCCGTCGCCGCCGTGGTGTTTGCTCGGTCCGCGCATGATGAAGACTCTGAATCGGCCCCCGGCGCGCGCCGACGGAAACGATCTGGACGCGCGCCGCTGGCGCGTGTACCTCGTCGCCGCCGTCATCACCGGCGTCTCGCTGGTCCTGACTGCCCGCCTGGTCTATCTTCAGGCGATCGAAAACGGACACTTTCGGACGATGGCGACCGACGAGCACTGGCGGAGCACGGTGATCCCGCCACGGAGGGGAGACATCGTCGACTCGAACGGCATTCCGCTGGCAACGAGCGTGACCTACCAGTCACTGTACGCCAGCACCACGCAGATCGAGGACCCCGCGCACGTCGCGTCGGTGCTCGCGCCCATCCTGGGCGAGAGGGCGGCCGATCTTCAGGATACGCTGTCGAAGCAGCAACTGGCGCCCGTGCTGGTCAAGGCCTGGCTGCCCGACGACGTTGCCTCCAAAGTTAACCAGCTCGGGATTGACGGACTGTTTCTCCAGTTCGAGCCCAAGCGCGTCTACCCGCAGGGAAATCTTGCCGCCCAGGTGCTGGGAGTCGTTGGGGCGGATAATAACGGCCTGAGCGGGCTCGAGCTACAGTTCAACGGCGACATCGCCGGCAAGCCTGGCGGGCTCGTCGCCGATCGAGATACGGCTGGCGACGCCATCGCGCTCGGCCCGCGCGAGTACACCGCGCCCATCGACGGCTCAACCCTGACGCTCACGATTGACCGCTACGTTCAGTGGGTCGCCGAGCACGAGCTGGATGCAGCGCTGGAAAAGCACCACGCCGTGGGCGGAAGCGTCGTGGTCCTCGATCCGAGCAGCGGCGCGGTCCTGGCCATGGTCGGCCGACCAACGTTCCGCGAGGACGACCCCAAACTCTACAGCGCTCAGAGCGTCAGCTCCTTCAACATCCCCGCGGTGAACGCCGCCTACGAGCCCGGTTCGACGTTCGAGATCATTTCCATGGCCGCTGCGCTCGACACGGGGACTGTCTCACCACAGACGTCCTTCGACGACACCGGGTCGTTGACCTACTTCGGCGGGACGGTTCACGACGCGGTGTCACGGCCCCCCGGGCCAGAAACGATGACGCAGACTCTGCTGTCCTCGTCGAACGTCGGCGCGGCCTGGGCGGCGACCCACGTGGGCGCGCCCAATTTCTACCAGTACGTGCAAGCGTTTGGCATCGGTCGATCGACCGACATTCAGCTCCCCGGCGAGGTCAGTGGTATCCTGCACCTGCCCACCGACCCGGACTGGTACCCCTTCGATCTGGCGACTAATTCGTTCGGCCAGGGCGTCTCGGCCACGCCGCTCCAGATGGCGGTCGCGGTCGCGGCAGTCGCCGATGGCGGCACGTTGATGAAGCCGTACATCGTGAAAAAAGTCGCCGGTCCCGACGGAACGAGGGTCTACTACCCGACCGTCGAGGGACAGGTGATGCACGCCGAAACCGCCGCGAATCTGACCCGAATGCTTGTCGCCGTCGTCGACGGTGCTACCATGGAGGAGTCACCGCTCGCGCGCGTGCCGGGTTACGCGGTCGCCGGCATGGCCGGCGGGGCGCAGGTGCCCGTCTCCGGCGGCGACAGCGCGGATGACACCATCACGTCGTTCGTCGGGTACTCACCCGCGGAAGCGCCCCGGTTCGTGATCCTGGTCCGGATCGATCAGCCGAAGGACGCGGCGTTGGGTGAGGCCATGGCCGCGCCGGTTTTCGGCGCCATCGCTCAACAGCTCTTAAACTACGATCAGGTACCGCCCACCCGGCCGGTACCGGGAACTGGTACGTAAGTTGCGGACGCTCGAATGACCGGTTGTCGTCGCGAGGAGAGAAGATGAGCTCGTCCGCCGTCGTCGCTCTGATTCCCTTGAGCTTTCTCGTCGGGATGCTCTGGGCCCCGGCGCTGGTCCGTGGGCTGCGGCGACTCAAATTTGGTAAGCAAATCCGCCTCGAAGGGCCGAGCAGCCATCAGGCCAAGGCTGGCACGCCGACCATGGGCGGCTGGCTCTTCGTCCTCACTCCTGTCGTCATCTGCGCCATTCTGGTGCCCGATCTGGCGTCCATCGCTCCCCCACTGGTGGCTATGCTCGCCTTCGGGACCGCGGGCGCGCTCGACGACTACGCGAATATGAAGAACAAGGAAGGCGTCGGATTCCGTGTCCGCTACAAGTTCGTCTGGCACGGGGTCATGTCGCTCCTGCTCGCCTGGTGGCTCTACCAGACGCCGGCACTGAGGATTCAGCGTCTTCCCGGCGGCTCGGCGATCGATCTTGGCTGGATCTTCGTCCCACTGGCCGCGCTGGCGATCTTCAGCTGCGCGGCCGGCGTCAACGAGGTCGATGGCCTGGATGGCCTGGCAGGCGGTACTTCGGCGGCGGCGTTTGGAAGCTATCTGGTCCTCTCTCTGGCCGCGGGGCTGGTCGCACCGGCCGCGTTCGCCGCCAGCGTGGTCGGGTCGCTGCTCGCCTACCTCTGGCACAACGTCAACCCGGCGCGCGTGTTCATGGGCGACACCGGCGCCCTCGCCCTGGGAGCCGGTCTCGCCGTCGTGGCCTTCCAGACCCGCTGGGGTCTCTTGCTACCGATCGTCGGCATCCTCTTCGCCGCCGAGCTGGTGCAGGTCATTCTGCAGGTCGGCTACTTCAAGCTGACGCACGGTCGTCGTCTCTTCCGGATGGCGCCCTTGCACCATCACTTCGAGCTAAGCGGCTTTCCCGAGACTCAGATCGTCTTCCGGTTCTGGGTCGCCGGATTCGTGGCGGCGGCGCTCGGCGTCGCCCTGGGGCTGTGATGTCGCGGTACCCGATCGACGACTTCCAGAACCGGCAGGTGACGCTGATCGGCCTCGGCACGCGGACCCACGTTCACCTGGCCCGCTACCTGGTTCGTCATGGTGCGAGAGTGCGCATCAGCGAGCGCAAGCCACGCGAGCAGCTCGACGCCGAGATGGAGCTGATCCGGGATCTGCCGGTCGAGCTGCGTCTGGGCGGCCACCACGACGACGACGTGATTGACTCCGACATGGTGTTCGTCTCGCCGGGCGTGCCGCGCGATCTGCCCATCCTGTCCGTGGCGCGCGCCCGCGGCATCCCAATTTCGAGCGAGATCGAGCTCCTGCTGGCTCGGTGTCCGGCTCCCATCGTCGGGATCACCGGGTCCGCCGGTAAGACGACGACGACGAGCCTGGTAGGCGAGATGCTCCGAGCGGACGGGACTTTCGTCCTCGTCGGCGGAAACATTGGCATCCCACTGATCGACCGGGTGGACGAAATCAGCGCGGCGAGCCGGGTCGTTCTAGAGCTGAGCAGCTACCAGCTCGAGGCGTTGCGTCAGAGCCCGCCCATCGGCACCGTCCTGAACGTGACGCCCAATCACCTGGACCGACACCCGAGCTTCGAGCACTACCGTGAGTGCAAGTTCAACCTGTTGCGGTACCAGACCGCGAACGACGTGGCCGTGCTGAGCGCCGACGATCCGGTCGCCGCTTCGTTCGCTCCGCGGGCCGTCGGTTCCGTTCGCCTGTTCTCCGGGGCCGGTGAGGTCCAGGAGGGGGCATTTGCCCGAGGCGACGAGCTGATTGTCCGCGACCACGGCGTCGAGGAGCCATTTGCTCGCATTCCGAAACTGAGGCTGCCCGGCCGACACAACGTCCTGAACGTGCTCGCCGCGGCGGCGGTGGCGCGAGTGGTGGGAATTGCCCCGGACGCGATTGGCCGCGTGGCGACGACGTTCGCCGGGGTCGAGCACCGTCTGGAGTTCGTCCGTGAGCTGGCCGGCGTGTCCTACTACGACGATTCGATCGCCACCACGCCCGAACGAGCGATGGCCGCGCTGCGATCGTTCAGCCGTCCGATCGTGCTGATCGCCGGTGGACGAAGCAAGCACCTGGCGATGGAGGAGTTCGCGCGCGAGATCGCTCACCGCGCACGCGCGGTCGTCACGGTGGGCGAGATGGCCGACGAGGTCGAGGGAGCGATCCGCGCCTGCCCGTCAGGCGGAGACGTGGCGATCGAGCGCGCTCCCTCGTTCGAGGGTGCGGTCCGGGCCGCGCGGGATCTGGCGCGACCGGGAGACGTCGTTCTGCTGTCGCCGTCGGGAACGAGCTACGATCAGTTTCGCGACTTCGAGGAGCGGGGGCGACGGTTCAAGTCGGCGGTGTGGGCGCTCGACGGGGGAAACGCATGATCGAACGAGATCAGTGGCAGCGCCCCGACTTCGCTCTCCTGGCGACAATCGGCATCCTGCTGGTCGTCGGTCTCGACATGGTCTACAGTGCCAGCTACGTGATCGCCCACAACAACCCGACCTACGGCAGCGACACCTACTTTCTGGTGCGGCAGATCATGTGGGCGGGTGTCGGAACGCTCTTCCTCCTGATTTTCCAGGCGATCGACTACCACGTCTGGCGAAGGCTGGCGGTGCCGCTCATGGGTCTGGTCGTCTTGCTCCTGCTCGCGGTGCTCGTGTCTCGACTTGGCCACTCCGCGTACGGGGCGCAGCGCTGGCTGCGCGTCGGACCGCTCCCGGCAATCGAGCCGAGCGAGTTTGGCAAGTTGGCGCTGGTGTTGTATTATGCCCAATGGCTCAGTCACCGCCGCGATCAGGTCGGCAGCTTCGCCGCCGGCACGCTGCCCTTCGGCATCACTCTATCCGTGATCTGCAGTCTGGTGCTCCTGCAGCCAGACCTGGGGAGCGCGTTCGTCATCGCGGCGACGGCAGTCAGCATGTTTTTCATCGCGGGAGCCGACCTGCGGCATCTCTTTCTCGGATTGGCCCTGGGACTGGCCGCTCTCGGGATCGTGATCCTGAGCGCCAGCTATCGCTTTCAGCGGGTGACCGCCTTCCTGGATCCGAGCAAGGACCCCCTGGGTTCTGGCTGGAATACCCTTCAGGCGGAGATCGCGCTTGGGTCGGGTGGCATTCTGGGCCTCGGCCTTGGCGCCAGTCGCCAAAAGTTCTACTACCTGCCGAACGCGCAAACCGACGCGATTTTCGCGGTCATCGGCGAGGAGCTTGGATTGATCGGTACCATCGCGATCGTCGCCCTCTTCGGCTTTCTCGCCTTGCGCGGCTACCGCATCGCGCTGCGGGCGCCGGACACCTACGGGGCGCTGCTGGCCGCGGGGGTCACGTCGTGGCTGGTCGTTCAAGCGCTGATCAACATTGCCGTGGTGACCGCGACGATCCCGTTCACCGGGATTCCGTTGCCGTTCGTCAGTTTCGGAGGGTCTTCGTTGATCGTGTCGTTGATGGCCGTGGGCGTGCTGCTCAACGTGTCGCGCCAGGCGACCCGGTCGCGCGGCGAACCGTCGCAGCGATTGGCTGCCGCGCCGCTAAGGGTAGGAGCACGATGAGCGGAACGTTCCGGTTGCTGCTCACCGGCGGGGGCACCGGCGGCCACGTCTACCCGTCGCTCGCCGTGGCCGCGAGCGCGGCGAAGGCCGCGGACTGGACCGTCCAGTGTCGCTACGTCGGCACCGCGGACGGAATGGAGCGCGCGATCGTCGAGCAAGCGGGGCTGCCCTTCGACGCGGTCGATGCCGGGGCAGTGCGCGGGCGCTCGCCCGTGGTCGCGGTCGCGGGTCTTGCGCGGATCCTGCGCGGCGTCTCCCAGGCGCGCCGGATCATGCGCGACTGGCGACCGGCGGTCGTGCTCGCGACCGGCGGTTTCGTCTGCGTCCCCGTTGTCCTCGCGGCGCGGCTGGCCGGTGTCCCAACGGTGGTCTATCTCCCCGATCTTCGGCCAGGCTGGGCGGTCCGCCTGCTCGCTCGCGTCGCCACGGCGGTCGCGGTGTCGTTCGACGAGGTACGCCCGTTCATCCCCAGTCGGCAGGTCTTCGTCACCGGTTACCCGGTACGGCCCGAACTCACTCGCTGGAATCGCGCTGCCGCGCGACACGCACTCGGGATCCCGGACGATGCCTCGGTCGTGCTGGTGATGGGCGGCAGCCGCGGGGCACGGACGATCAACGACGCCGTCGCCCGCGACCTCGAGCCGCTGCTGGAACGCGCCTGGCTGATTCACGCGACCGGGACGCAGAACTATCCGTCGGTCCAAAACCGGCGGCTGGCACTGCCAGAGCAGCTGCGCGCGCGCTACCGGCTCTATCCGTATCTCGACGAAAATCTCGCGCCGGCAATGGCGGCGGCGACACTGGTGATCACGCGCTCCGGCGCCTCGACACTCGGTGAGCTTCCGGCGGTTGGCGCGCCGGGGCTGCTCGTGCCGTATCCCTTCGCCGGCGCTCACCAGCAGCTCAACGCCGATTTTCTTGCCACGCGGGGCGTCG
The DNA here is from genome assembly GCA_035534795.1 of Chloroflexota bacterium. Lineage (GTDB taxonomy): Bacteria > Chloroflexota > UBA6077 > FW602-bin22 > CADDYW01 > JAJPKB01. The sequence goes on along the minus strand of DATLRG010000580.1, from coordinate 4,007 downwards.
CGGAAGTCGTCGACGATGCGGCGGCGCAGAATGGAGCGCTCGGTACGGCCGCCCTGGTGTTACTGGCAGATTCGGCCAGACTGGAGCGCATGGCGGACGCGGCGCGCCGCCTGGCCGGTCCAGACGCTGCCGCGGAGGTATGTCGCCTGCTCTTTCTCGTCGCGAGCTCGGGGTTGGGGAAATCGGTGGGGAGGTTGGCGTGAGCTACTCGTACCTGGTCATTGGCGTTTTGCTCGTCTTCGGCGCCCTCGGCTTCTGGCGTGGCTGGCTGCGTGAGATCGGCACCCTGGCGGGATTGCTCGTCGCCTGGCTGGTGCTTGTGTCAGCGGGCGAAACCTTCGTCGGCATCACCAACCGGCTCTGGCTGATCGCCGCCTTCACCCTTCGCGATGGCTACGACTCGCCGGCGCCGGGCGCGCTGATCCAATCGCTGCGCGAGCGGGCACCGCTCGATCCGCGCCACCCGGACTTCTTTCTGGGCATCATCTTCGCGCTGCTCGCGGTGATCGTGTTCCTCGCCGCCAACCGGTTCGTGGCCCGAGCCACGACCTGGTCCTCGCAAGCGCTCGGTACCCTGGTTGGACTCGCCAACGGGTACCTCCTGGCGTATCTCGGCTTTCACTACTTCGCGCCGAGCGCGCGGGTCAACCTCGCCGTCTCGATGAATCCCGCGGACGTGGCCGACGCCCTCGGGCGTTATCTGCCGACAGTTCTCGTCGCCGGTGTCGTCGTCGCGATCGGCATCGCCCTGGTCAGCTCTCGGCGAATCACGTCGCGGGGCAGCGCGCGCCCAACGCCCGGTCGTTCGAGGGGATGATGGCCGGGCTACAGCGTCGCAGCCTCCCTTTGCCCACGGGCGCCGCCTTTCACCTGGTGGGGATCGGCGGCGCCGGGATGAGCGCGGTGGCCACCGTTCTCTGGGAGGCCGGCTACGCCGTGACCGGCTCGGACCTGAGGTCGTCGCCGGCGATCGACGCGTTGCGCGCCGCCGGCATCCCGGTCGCGATCGGCCACGCCGCCGCCAACGTCGGCGGGTGCTCGCTCCTGGTCCGATCGTCGGCGGTCCCGGACGACAATCCGGAGATTCAGCGTGCGCAGCATCTCGGCATTCCCATTCTCAACCACGCGGAATTCCTCGGGCTGCTCAGTCAGGCCCAGCGAACCCTGGCCGTCGCCGGCACCTCCGGAAAGACGACGACGACCGCGATGCTTTCCACCATCGCGATCGCCGCGGGCCTGGACCCGACGATCCTGGTGGGAGGCGTCCTGCCGACTTTGGGTTCCGGCGCTCGTCTGGGCTCCAGCGACTTCCTCGTCGTCGAGGCCGATGAGTTTGAGCGGCGTTTCCTGCAGCTTCATCCCGAGATTGCCGTGGTCACGAACGTGCAGCCCGACCACCTCGACTATTATGCCAACTTCCCGGAAATCGTCGATGCGTTTCGAGCCTTCGTCGGCCGGGTCCCCGACGAAGGCTGGATCGTCGCCTGTGGCGACGACCCGGTCGCCGCCCACCTGGCAGACGACGCGGCCGAGAACGCGATCACCTTCGGCCTGACCGAAGCTGCCGATTGGCGGGCAGTCGGCTTGTCGAAGAACGACCTGGGAGGGCACGATTTCTACGTCCTGGCGCACGAGACCCTGGTGGGGCACTTCCGCCTCAGGGTTCCCGGCCGGCACAACGTGCTCGACGCGCTCGCCGCCACCGTGGCCGCTGGCCGGGTCGGCGTCGAGTTCACGACCGCCGCCGCGGCACTCGAACAGTTCACTGGCGTCCAGCGACGGCTGGAATTGAAGGGCGAAGCCCGAGGTGTCCAGGTCGTCGACGACTACTCCCACAACCCGCCCAAGGTCCGCGCCGCCCTCGCCGCGTTGCGCGAGCACCACGAAGGGCGGATCGTTTGTCTCTTCCAGCCGCACACCTACCACCGTCTGGGCAGCCTCTTCGACGAGTTCGCCCACGCCTTCCTCGACGCGGACGTGGTGATCGTCTCCGAGGTGTACGCCCCGGCCGGCCGACGATCGGCCACGGGCGACCGGACCTCCGAAGATTTGAGCCGTGCCATCGTCGGCACGATCGCACGCTATGGCGGCGATCTGACCGCGGCGACTCGTGCCGTGGCGCAGTCGGTCCGGGCGGGTGACGTCGTCGTCACGATGGGCGCGGGCGACGTCACCGACGCTGGCCCCGCGATACTGCGCATTCTCGCCGGCGGAGAGGACCAATAATGATCGCATCGATCCCGGAGGCGCTGCGAGACCGCTTCGGAGACAAGCTTCGCGTCGACGAGCCCCTCGCCAAGCACACGAGCTTCTTGATCGGCGGGCCAGCCGACCTCTTCGTCTCCGCCAGGACGAAGGAGGACATCGTCGACGCCATCGTCCGCGCGGCGGCCGCCGGGTTGCCGTGGCTCATTCTCGGGCGCGGCAGCAACGTGCTGATCGACGAGCGCGGCGTACGCGGCCTGGTAATTCGTAACGACGCCAGTGGCTTCTCCTTCGACGACGGGTCCGACATCGTTCGCTGCGACAGTGGGGCTCGGCTGCCGAGCGTCGGCGCCCAAACCGCCCGGGCAGGGCTGACCGGCCTCGAGTGGGCAGTGGGGATTCCGGGCAGCGTCGGCGGAGGAGTCGTGATGAACGCGGGCGCGCACGGCGGATGCATCGCCGATGCGCTCGTGTCGGCCGAGATTCTGGAAGACGGCGCTCGAACAGTGTGTCCAGTAGGGGCGTTCGAGCACTCCTATCGAGTCAGTCGGTTGCAGCGCGAACGGCAACTGGTCGTTCTTGGCGCGGAGTTTCGCCTCGAGCGCTGCGCGCCGTCCGAGGCGCTCGCGCGGGTCCAGTCGTACCGCCGCCACCGTCAGGAAACACAACCAACCGATCCGGGTGCCGGCTCGATCTTTCGCAATCCGCCCGGGCACTCCGCGGGCGCCCTGATCGATCGTGCCGGGCTGAAGGGCACCCGGCACGGTGGGGCGATCATCTCACCCCGGCACGGCAACTTCATCGTCAATGCCGGCGCCGCGTCGTCCTCCGACGTGCGCGCGCTCGTGGACCTGGCGCGAGAGACCGTTGCCCGCCAGTTCGGGATTTGTCTCGAGCTGGAAGTCGAGTTGATCGGCCCGACTCGCCGGCGGACTCTGAACTCGGAATGATGGCTCGGAAAACCCAGAGGCGCGTCGAGCGCTACTCACCACCGCGTTCCGGCGCCGCCGAACCGCCAGCCTCCTCGATCGGTCGTGTCATCGTCGGCACCATCCGTCTGTTTCGCGGTCGCGTCCGCTATCTCGCCTTTCTCGCCGTCGTCACCATGGCGATCGCGACGGCGACGCTCGGCTCGACCTTCCGCGTCAAACGGACCGAGGTCTACGGGACGCTGCTCCTCGACCCCGGTACCGTCGCGCTGACCGCTGGGCTGGTTGGTGAGAACCCATTTCTCGGCGAGACGGCCGCGGCGGAGAAGCGAGTCCTCGCGCTGGGCGTTCCGCGGAGTGTGACGGTCTCGTACCGCCTGCCGGACACGGCCGTCGTCGACGTGGTCGAGCGCAGGCCGGCCTACGTCTGGAAGGTGGACCCGGCCCTCTACCTCGTGGCGGACGATGGCACCGTGCTCGGAACGACGCAACAGGAGAACGGACTCGTGACGGTCGTGGACGTCGATCGCCGCGCGGTCAAGCCCGGCGATAAAGTCGACGCGCGAGCGCTCCGGGAGGCAGCTTACTTGATCGCAGCGCTGCCACGTATGTCGAATCTGTCTCCGCCGTACGTCCTGTACTCGCACGGCCTCGGTATCATCGTGCCCGGTCCCGACGGTATCCAGATCGCGATCGGCGACGACCAGGACCTCGTCGCCAAGCTGCAGGCGCTCGGCCCGACCCTCAAGGCTGCCCGCGCTCACCAACCGCGCCCGTCGCTCGTGGACGTGCAGGACCCCCGTCATCCATTCTTCCGATAAGAGCGCGCGGGACTGATTCGGGAGTGCGGGGGCCGCTGCGCGGCTCCCGCAC
>DATLRG010000579.1:0-6659 GCA_035534795.1 Chloroflexota bacterium | reverse complement strand
AAGGTGATGTGGGACTCGTCGACGAACATCAAGAAGTCGTCCGGGAAGTAATCGAGGAGCGTCCAGGGTTGCGTGCCCGGCTCTCGTTGGGCCAGGTGCCGCGCGTAGTTTTCGATGCCCGCGCAGACCCCGGTCTCCCGGAGCATCTCGAGATCGAACGTCGTCCGCTGCTTCAGCCTCTCGGCCTCGAGCAACTTTCCCTGGCCTTCCAGCTCCTTCAGCCGCTCCTCCAATTCCTCCGCGATCGTCTTCAACGCGAGTTGCAGCTTTTCCTTGCTGGTGACGAAGTGCTTGGCCGGATAGACTTCCACCGAGGTCCGGGTGAGCAGGATCTCGCCGGTCAGCGGGTCGACGTCGACGATGCGCTCGACCTCGTCGCCCCAGAACTCAATCCGGACGGCCACCTCGTCGTAGGCGGGGAAGATCTCGACCGCATCGCCGCGCACGCGAAACTTGCCGCGCGTAAAGTTGAAGTCGTTGCGCTCGTAGTAGATGTCGGTCAGCCAGCGCAAGAGCTTCTCACGGTTCCGCGTCTCCCCGACTTGCACACGTACGGTCGTCTGATTATACTCTTCCGGCTCGCCGAGGCTGTAGATGCAGGAGACCGACGAGACGATCAGCACGTCGCGCCGGGTGAACAGCGCCTGGGTCGCGGCGTGGCGCAGGCGGTCCAGGTCATCGTTGATCGTCGCGTCCTTCTCGATGTACGTATCGGTACGCGCGACGTAGGCTTCGGGCTGGAAGTAGTCGTAGTAGCTGACGAAGTACTCCACGGCGTTGTCGGGGAAGAACTCGCGAAACTCGCTGGCGAGCTGCGCGGCAAGCGTCTTGTTGTGGGCGATCACCAAGGTCGGCCGCTGAATCTGCTCGACGATCTTGGCCATGGAAAATGTCTTGCCCGATCCCGTCACCCCCAGTAGCGTCTGGGCGTGCTGGCCGGACCGAATGCCTTCAACCAGCTTGGCGATCGCTTGAGGTTGATCGCCGGTCGGCTGAAACTCCGAGACAACGCGAAACTCCGGCATCATCACCTCCCGGCGACACTGATCGTTCCACGCGTCCGCTATGACTGGTGGATGGCGTGGCATCATCCACCAATCATAGCGCACGCGTGGGACCGATGTAGAGAACGGACGTTCCATCAAGTGGCTTCGACATTATACACGCAGATGGACCAGGTTTTCCAACATGGCGCTTGCCTTTAAGTATTCTTTAATGCAGAATCGTAGGGACTGGGGCGGGGTTTCGAGTTTGGGCCACGAAGATCGGGGAACAGGACGAACAAGTCCGTTTGGACCACGAAGGACACGAAACGCCGCGAAAAAGGCGCGAAAACCCACACACAGCGGACGTCCTCCCCTTTTCGCGATCTTTTCGCGGCGTTTCGCGCGCTTCGTGGTCCAGACGGACCCGCTACGCGGCGTTGCGAGCAGTTCGTGGTCCAAACGGACTTCTTCGCCACGGAGGAGGCAGCAATCGATACCATCAGTCTCGACGTTCACACGGTCGTCGTCCTGTTCGACGACGATCGGCTCTTGCTCCTGAAGCGCGCCGGTTGGAAGAAGCTGTTTCCGGATCGCTGGACCGGCCTCGGTGGCAAAGTTGAACCAGACGAGCTGGGGGATCTGAGCGCGGCAGCTCGCCGCGAGCTGTTCGAGGAGACCGACCTCTCGCCCGACGAGGTGACCAACCTCGAGCTGCGTCGAACGCTGTTCTTTCGTCATCCGGACGAGGGCCTCGTCTGCCTGCTCTATTTTGCCGGCGACGTGCTCTCCGATCGCACGCCGGCCTGCAACGAGGGCTCGCTTCGCTGGATCTCGACGTTCGAGCTGAGCGAGCTTGACGTGATCGAGAACACCGCGCGCGTCCTGCCACTGCTCGTCGACGACGTGCGCCGACGCGACCACCACGTCGCCTCCGGGCTCGCGAGCTACGACGAGCGTGGACGGCTTCTTGGAATCGCCTGGGACTCGAACGCCACCGGCATCATCGGCGTCGAATGAGCCAGCTAGCGGCTGGTCGGGAAACCCGCTCGATGCGCCAACGCGCCGACGCGCGTCAGGGGTAGGACGTAGCGGACGACACAGCCAGCAGGACCGCCCGGGACGCGGCCTCCCGCCACCGGCGGGACCTGGAAGCGCTGCGCGCCGACCTGGATCGACCGGGGCTGTACCTGAGCAAGCAGATCGTCGAGGCGCATCACGGCCGGATCTGGGTCGACAGCATCCCGGGGCAAGGGTCAACGTTCTCGTTCAGCCTCCCTCTTCGGATACCTTGACACACCAGCCGCCCCACGCCTATAGTGAGACCCACAGCCGCCGGGGCCTGGTGCTGACCCGCTATCGCTCCTTGATCGTTCGTCTGAGAGACCTTTCGGCTCCGTACCCCGAACAGGTGCGTCGGTCGCCGACGCCGCGTGAGGGATGAAACTAAGAAGGGGGTAGACCGCAGTGAGTCACGTAAGCATCACCGTCAACGGCAAGACCTACCAGAACGACGTCGAACCGCGCCTCCTGCTCGTCCACTACGTGCGCGACGTGTTAGGGCTGACGGGCACCCACATCGGCTGCGACACCTCGCAATGTGGTGCGTGTACGGTGCTGATCGACGGTGAATCGGTGAAGGCCTGCACGGTATTCGCGGTCCAGGCAAACGGGACCAGCATCAAGACGATCGAAGGATTGGCGACCAACGGCCAGCTCCACCCGGTCCAGGAAGGATTCTGGGAAGAGCACGGCTTGCAGTGCGGGTTTTGCACGCCCGGCATGATTCTCTCTGTCGTGCAGTTGCTCGAGCGCAACCCGGACCCCTCCGAGGCAGAGATTCGCCACGCCATCGAGGGCAACCTTTGCCGCTGCACCGGCTACCACAACATCGTCAAGGCCGTTCAATACGCCGCCAAGAAGCTGCAATCCGGCGCCGTGCCGTCAGCCGCACGCTGACGAGTGCAGGCCGAGAAGTTGAACCGTCGACTCGATTTGCCCTAGCTCGAAGAAGCAGGGTGAAGAAAGGGGTTCTCCCATGGCCGTCAGCAAGATCTTTGGCGCGGCGGTGAAGCGGCGAGAAGATCCCCGTCTGATCACCGGGCGCGCGACCTACACCGACGACGTCAAGCTCCCCAATCTCGCGTACGTTGCTTTCGTGCGCAGCCCCCACGCCCACGCGCGGATCACGCGGATCGACGTGTCGCGAGCACAGAGTGCGCCCGGTGTGGTCGCCGTCGTCACCGGGCAGGACCTGGTCGGCAAGGTCAACGGCATTCCCACCGCCTGGCTCATCCCGAACTCCGATCTGAAAACGCCGACGCACCCGGCGATCGCAGTCGACACGGTCCGCTACGTCGGGGATGCCGTCGCCGCGGTGGTGGCCGAAAGCCGCGCCGCTGCCAGCGACGCCACTGAGCTGGTGGACGTCGAGTATGATCCATTGCCCGTCGTCGTGGACCAGGAGAAGGCGACCCAGCCGGGCGCGCCACAGTTGCATCCGGACGTTCCCAACAACGTCGCGTTCCGTTGGACGGCGAAAGGCGGGGACGTCGACGCGGCTTTCCGCGCGGCCGAAGTCACGATCAAGCAGCGACTGATCAACCAGCGCCTGATTCCCAACGCGATCGAAACGCGCAACACCGTCGCCCAGTACAACCCGGGCACCGGCGACCTGACCGTCACGATAACCTCGCAAAACCCGCACATCCACCGCTTTCTGCTGTCCGTCATCCTGGGCCTCCCCGAACACCGCATCCGGGTGGTCGCCCCCGAGGTCGGCGGCGGCTTCGGGAGCAAGATTCATTGCTATCCCGAGGAAGCGGTGGCCAGTTTTCTCGCCATACAGCTGGACCGGCCGATCAAGTGGACCGAAGACCGCCGGGAAAACTACCTGGCGACGATTCACGGTCGCGACCACATCACCGATCTCGAGCTCGCCGCGAAGCGCGATGGGACCATCCTGGGGATCCGCGGCCGCACCTACGCGAACCTGGGCGCCTACCTGTCCACCGCGGCGCCCGGCATTCCGACAATTCTCCACGGCTTGATGATGACCGGCCCTTACCAGATCGCGGCGCAGGACTACGAGGTCGTCGGCGTCTTCACCAACACGACGCCGGTCGACGCGTATCGCGGCGCGGGACGACCCGAAGCCACTTACGCCGTCGAACGGCTGGTGGACTTGCTCGCGGCAGAGATCAAGCTGGACCCGGTCGAGATCCGTCGCAAGAACTTCATCCCGAAGTCCGCCTTCCCGCACACGGTCGCCAGCGGCCTGGTGTACGACAGCGGCGACTACGACGCCGCGCTCGACAAGGCGCTCCAAATGGTGAACTACCAACAGTTCCGGAGCGAGCAAGCAGCAGCCCGTCAGAAGGGGCGCTACCTCGGCATCGGCTTCAGCACTTACGTCGAGATCTGCGGCCTCGGTCCCTCGGCAGTGGCGGGAGCGGTCGGGTTCCAGGGTGGTCTCTGGGATAACGCCAACGTCCGGATTCATCCCAGCGGCAAGGCCACCGTCTTCACCGGTACCTCGCCCCACGGCCAGGGCGAGGAGACGACTTTCGCTCAGATCGTCGCCGAGGAGCTTGGCCTCCCACTCGACGACATCGAAGTTGTCCACGGCGACACGGCGCGCATCGCGATGGGCTGGGGGACCTACGGCAGCCGCTCGACTGCCGTCGGCGGCTCGGCGATGGTCCTGGCCGCGCGGAAGGTCAAGGAGAAGGCCCGCATCATCGCCGCCCACCTGCTCGAGGCCTCCCCGGAGGACATCGAGTTCGTCAACGGTCGCTTCCAGGTGAAGGGCGTTCCGGAGCGGTCCAAGTCTATCCAGGATATCGCCCTCATGGCAAACCTTGCCTGGAACATGCCCAAGGGAATCGAGCCGGGGCTCGAAGAGTCCTCGTTCTTCGATCCGTCGAACTTTGTTTACCCGTTTGGGACGCACGTCGCGATCGTCGAGATTGATCCGGGCACGGGCGTCGTCAAGCTCGTGCGTTACGTCGCGGTCGACGACTGTGGGATCGTAATCAACCCGAAGATCGTCGACGGCCAGGTACACGGCGGAGTCGCGCAGGGCGTGGCCCAGGCGCTCTGGGAGGCCGCCGTGTACGATGCGAACGGCCAGTTACTGACCGGCTCGCTGATGGACTACGCGATCCCAACCGCCGAAGTCTTGCCGTCGATCGAGACCGCCCGCACCGAGACGCCATCGCCGGTCAATCCGCTGGGCTTGAAAGGTGTGGGTGAAACCGGCACCATCGCGTCAACGCCGGCCGTCGTCAACGCCGTGGTCGACGCGCTCGCGCCGCTCGGCGTTCGCCACGTCGACATGCCACTGACGCCCGAGAAGATCTGGCGGCTGTTGCCGAAGGCGTAGGAGAGGAGTCAGGAGTCGGCCGGCGAGGCCAAAGCTGTCGCCCATGGCCAGCCGGCCGTCGCCTGGACCGAATTGTCGAGGACAGCTCTGCCATTTGAGGAGGATCGAATTCAATGATTCCGAGCGCATTCGAGTACGTTGCGCCATCGTCGCTGGCGGAGGCCACCGCCTTTCTCGCCGCGCATCCCGACGACGCCAAGCTCGTCGCCGGCGGGCACAGTCTGATCCCCTTGATGAAGCTACGCCTGGCGGCACCGAAATACCTCGTCGACCTGGCGCACGTCCCGGGGCTGAAGGGTGTCAAGGAGGTCGGCGGCGCGATCGAAATTGGTGCGCTGACCACGCACTACGAGGTCCAGTCGTCGTCAGTCATTCGCGAGCGGCTGCCGGTCCTGGCCGAGACGGCGGCCACTATCGGCGACGTGCAGGTCCGAAACCGCGGGACCATTGGCGGAAGCCTGGCGCACGCCGACCCCGCCGCTGATTATCCCGCGACAATCCTGGCGCTCGACGCCGAGATCGAGGTCAGCGGACGCAAGGGTCTCCGCTCGATCAAAGCGGCCGACTTCTTCGTCGACCTGCTGACGACATCGCTCAACGCGGATGAAGTCGTGACCAAGATTCGCATCCCGCTCCCACTGCCGGGCACCGGCGCCGCCTACGAGAAGTTCCCACACCCGGCGTCGCGGTACGCCATCGTCGGCGTCGCCGCGGTGGTGCATCTGAACGCGAATGGCACCTGTGCTTCAGCGGCCATCGGCGTAACCGGGGCCGGCGCGAAGCCGGAGCGCGCAGCGGCGGCCGAACGCGGACTGGTCGGCTCGCAGCTCGACGACGCCGCTCTGCAGAAGGCTGGGGTGTCCGCCGCCGAGGCAATCGATCCGGTGGGCGACATTCACGCCTCCGCGGAATACCGCCGCCACCTGGTCCGTGAATTCACGGTGCGAGCGCTGCGGGCAGCGGCGGAGCGGGCGAAGAAGTAGGGCGAACCCCGTTTGGGTCCGACCGGGACGGTTCACCACAGAGACACAGAGCTTTCACGGAGGACACAGAGAGGAAACCAGTTGGCAGCTATCTGACGACAGGGCCGTGGTCAGATCGCTTCTACAGGAGTGTTCGGCGACAATGAGCCGGCCCGCGCGGAGCCCGTAGGGTGGCAGCTTGTCTGCCGCCGCCCGGCCCTGGTGCAGCGTCGAAACATCGCGGCGGCAGACAAGCTGCCACCCTACGGGATCTGGGCTGAGCGTGCGCTCAAGCGTTCTGAAAACCGCTGTCGCGGGTTCGGGGTGAGG
>DATLRG010000578.1:0-2586 GCA_035534795.1 Chloroflexota bacterium | reverse complement strand
TAGCCCGTAGGGCCAATGTCTCACGCACCGCATCCACCATTCCCCGCCTGACACAACACTAGGGCGTCATGCTCTCCTGGGGCTTCTGCTTGCGGATCAGCACCTGGGTCGTCAGCGCCATCAGGGCGGAGCTGACGCCGGTCTCGAGCGCCGTGCGGACGACTTTCAGCGGATCGACGATACCGGCCTCCCAGGCGTCCACCATCTCGCCTTCGACCACGTCGAAGGCCCAGCCGGCGGGCCGCTGGCGGAGCTCCACGATCGTCGCGTTCGGTGCGAAGCCGCCGTTGCGCAGGATCTGCCGCGTCGGCGCTTCCAGCGCCTGGGCGAGAATCTCCGCACCCATCGCCTCGTCACCGCTCAACGAGAGCCGCTGGACCGGCGGGATGCAGGCGAGCAGCGCCGCGCCACCGCCCGCGACCATGCCGCTTTCCAGGGCCAGGCGCGTCGCGGTGACGGCGTCCTCGGCCTGGAGCTTCTTCTCATCGCGCTCCAGTTCGGTCGGTGCGCCGATCTTCAAGATGGCCAGTCCGCCGGAGAGCTTCCCGAGGCGTTCGCGCATCTTGCCGCGCTCGTAATCGTCGGTGACCGTGGGCAGCTCGAGCTTGATCTGGGCGACGCGCTTGCGCACCGCGATCGGATCGCCGGAGCCTTCGACGACGGTGAAGAAGTCGCGGTTGCACCACACCCGGCGCGCGCGACCAAAGTCGCCGATGGTCGCGTTCTCGACCAGCTCGCCGGCGTCTTCGCGAATCAGCGACGCGCCGGTGAACACGGCGATGTCTTCCAGAATCCGCAGACGGCGGTCGCCGTAGCCCGGTGCCTTTACCGCGACGGTGTGGATGATGTTCTTCTCTTTGTTGCTCACCAGCGTGGCGAGGGCCTCACCGGAGACGTCGCCGGCGACGAGGAAGAGCTGCTTCTCGCCATTCTGCAACGCCAGGTTCAGGACCGGCAAGACGTCGTCGGCCTTGCTCAGGAACCGGTCGGTGATGCAGACGAGCACGTTTTCCAGCGTGGCTTCCATCCGTTGCCGATCGGTCACGAGGTAGGGTGAGATCCAGCCCTTGTCCCACTGGATTCCTTCGACGTACTCACGATCGATCGTCGTGCTATGACCGTTCTCGACGAGCACGATCCCGTCGCGGCCGATGATGTCGAAAATCTCGCCGATCATGCCGGCGATTTTGGGATCGCGCGTGCAGGCCGTGGCGACCCGCAGGAGGTCGTCCGGCGTCTCCACCGGCCGCGCCTGCTGGTCAAGCGCATCCAGCGCGACCAGCAACGCCTTTTCAATCCCCTTTTTGACAAACATGGGATTGCCGCCGGCCGCAACGTAGTGGATCGACGACTCCAGCACGCTCTGCGCGATGACGACCGCCGTGGCGGACCCATCGCCGGTCGTGTCGCCGATCTTGCAGGCAAGCTGCCGAATAATCATCGCCCCGATGTCTTCGAACGGATTGGGGAGCTGCAAGGTGCGGCGCGCGATCGTCGCGCCGTCGTCGAGAATCTCGGGCGGCTTGTTCGTGCCGACGATGGGCTGAATCGCGACCGTCCGAGCGCGCGGACCGAGGGTGCAACGGATCAGGCGCGACATGGTATTGACGCCCCGTCGGAGCGCTGCACGCGCGTCTTCTTCCAGCAACACGTATTGGTCGGGCATAACCTGAGAACACCTCATCCCATTGGGACCCAGAAATATACTACTGAGCAAAACGCAACACGCAAACGATGGCTGTCTCGGCGCACCGATGCACCCATCGGGCCCCGTTTTGCGCGTGGCGTCTTACATCTCAACGCAACGATCAGTAACTGCCGCACGAAGAATACAGGGTCAGTCGGAAAGTTTCAAGCCCGGACGGTGCGAGTGTTAGCGAGTTGACGAGTTGATCAGGACTGAGGACTGAGTGAAGAGGAGATCGTTCTGTCCTCAGTCCTCAGTCCTCAGTCCTGATCAACTCGCTACTCAGTCCGGGGTGCCCTTTGGGCCCCTCTTCAACTCGTCAACTCGCTCCGCTCACGCCGGCGGAGGCGGGTTGCGCAGGCGTTCGCGCCACTCCGAAAAGAGCAGGTAGCCAATCGCGATGGCAACTGCCACGAACGGCAGGCTCAGCAGGACGACAAAGCCAATAATCAGACGCTTCAGCAACTCTATCCCCTCTTTCGTGAATTTCAGCCAGTGCTGAGGCGGGATACGTCGTTTGGTCGAGGCCGCTCCGTCCGACCATTATACAACGATCGCCAGGCCCCGGTGACAGCCGCGGGGTTTACAGCGCGCCGAACCGGATTCATCATCACCACTGTGGGGATGATGAATCCTCAATCCTCCGGCGCCCCTTCGATGATCCCCGGCCAGATGCGCGCCAGGTTGATCGTCAGACCCGGAAAGATCGCCGGCTCGAAGGTCGCGTCGCCCTCGAGGTGCGCGCGGCGAACGTAGGCGCTATCCACTAGCTCGAACTCGTCCAACAGTCTCTTGCGCGGGTCGACGATCCAGTACCACGCCACCCCAAACCGCGCGTAGCGGCGCAGTTTCAGGCCACGATCGAACTCCTCGGTGGAGGGAGAGATCACCTCGACCAC
>DATLRG010000577.1:0-5328 GCA_035534795.1 Chloroflexota bacterium | reverse complement strand
GGAGATTTACGAGCAGCCGCGCGCGGTCTCCGACACGATCCGTGGTCGCGTAAACCAGGGCCCGGCGTCGGTGCGGTTCGAGGGCGTACCCTGGACTGACGCCGCGTGGCGGCGCTTCCGCCGGGTGCTGATCGTGGGGTGCGGCACCGCCTGGCACGCCGGATTGATCGCGAAGTTCATGCTCGAAGACCTGGCGCGGGTCCCGGTCGAGGTCGATTACGCCGACGAGTTCCGCTACCGCAACCCCCTCGCCGACGCCGAGACGCTCTTCGTCGCGGTGACCCAGTCGGGCGAGACCGTCGACGTGCTGGTGTCGATGGCCGAGGCGCGACAGCGCGGGGCGAAGGTCCTGGCGGTGGTCAACGCGATCGGCAGCCAGGCGGCACGCGCGGCCGACGGCGTGATCTATACGCACGCCGGACCGGAGATCGGCGTCGCGTCCACCAAGGCGTTCACCGCGCACCTGACCGCGCTCTACCTGCTGGCCCTGAAGCTGGGGCAGGCCCGCGAGACACTCTCGAACGACCAGCTCAACCAGGCGATCCAGCGGCTGTTGGAGCTACCGCACCGCATGGGCGACGTGCTCAGCCGCGATCAAGGCTACGAGGACCTGGCGAACCGCTACGCCAAGTGCCGCGATTTCCTGTTCCTGGGACGGGGCATCAACTACCCGATCGCACTCGAAGGCGCGCTGAAGCTGAAAGAAATCAGCTACATCCACGCCGAGGGGTATCCGGCGGGTGAGATGAAGCACGGGCCGATCGCGCTGATCGACGAAGAGATGCCGGTGGTGGCGATCGCGGTGCGCGACCACGTCTATGAGAAGACGCTCAATAACGTCGCTCAGGTCAAGTCGCGCGGCGGCGTCCTGATCGGGCTGGGCAACGACGGCGACGACACGCTCGCCGCGATCAGCGATCACCTGCTGAACGTCCCCGAAACGAGCGAGCACCTCACCCCGCTGCTCACGGCCCTCCCGTTGCAGCTCCTGGCCTACTACCTGGCCGACCGTCGCGGCTGCGACGTGGATCAGCCAAGGAATTTGGCCAAGTCGGTCACCGTGGAATAGGGCAAGGGAAAGTAGCAATCCGGCGTGGGAGCCGCTATACTGTTTCCTTGGGTGCTCATCTCCGCTAGCAAGCCCATCATCACCCCGCTGGCCGCGTGGGTCATGGAGGGCGTCACCCCGGCAATTTGTGCGCATCGCTCACGCGAAACCTGTGACCGTAATCGCCGACGGGCTCGTCTCGGATCAGGGGAGCACGGCGGACACAGTGGGTGGGAGATGGGCCGTTCGGGCCACCCTCCCATCCACTGTGTCCGCCATGCTCCCCTAGATTTAGTGTGGGGAGTGAGAACGAAGTCGTATGACGTATCCCGATTTACGCCGACGTGTGGGCAGCGCGGGGCTCCTTGATCGGACTGGCTGGAATTCTCTGCCGCTTGCGCTGATTACCCTCGCCTTCGGTCTTGCCAGCGCCGCCGTGGTGGTCGCCGCGCCTGGCTGGTGGCGGCTGTTGGCCGCGCCGCTGTTCGCGATGTTTTGGATGCAACTTGGCTTTTTTGGCCACGATGCTGGCCACAATCAGGTGTTTGCGCGCACCGAGCACAACCGCCGGCTCGGGTTGTTCTGCATGACGTTCCTGCTGGGCATCAGCTTCCGCCCCTGGGTGATCAAGCATAACCTCCACCACGCCGAAACGAATGTGATCGAGTCGGACCCGGACATCGATCACCCGCTGCTCGCGTTTACCGAGGAAGCCGCGCGGCTGCGGCGCGGTCTCGCGCGCTGGATCGTTCGCTACCAGGCCTACGCTTATCCGCTGCTGGCGCTGTTCGCGACCGTTGGCTTTCGCATCGACGCCTGGCGTTACGCGGTGGGGCGCTCCGCGTGCGCTCCCAAGAGCAAGAAGTACGATGGCGAGCGCCACGTCGAGTTGTTGTTGCTCGCCGTGAACGCTCTTGTCTGGCTGGTCATTCCGTCGGTCGTGCTCGGGCCGGTGCGCTGGCTGCCGATCTTCGTCGTCGGCCAGATGCTGCTTGGCCTTCAAATGGCCTTCGTTTTCGCGCCCAACCACAAAGGCATGCCGATGTTCACCGAGGCGACACGCCTGTCGTTTCTCGAACAGCAGGTCGTGACGTCGCGCAACGTCTTCGGCGGCCCGCTCGTGGACTTCTTGTACGGTGGCCTCAACTACCAGATCGAGCACCACCTGTTTCCGACGATGCCGCGCCAGAACTTCCCCGCCTGCCGCGCGCTGGTGCGGTCCTTCTGCGCCGACATCGGCCTGTCCTACACCGAGGAGTCGGTGATCGGCGCCTGCCGGGCCCTCTTCGGATCGCTCGACGAGGTCGGTCGGACGGTCTTCCTGCCGCGGCCGGTCGCCGAAACGTCGGCCATCCCGTAAATCAGCGGCCGCTCGGCCCGAAGCGTTCGAGTTGCTCGATTTCTTCTTCGAGCAGCTCCTTCTCCTCTTCGGTGACGGCAACTTCGCGCCGCAGGAGGCCGAGGAGCTCGTTGAAGATACGTCCGCCGAGCGCGATCGCGAAGCTGTCTCCAGCGAAAGTTGC
This sequence comes from Chloroflexota bacterium, assembly GCA_035534795.1. Lineage (GTDB taxonomy): Bacteria > Chloroflexota > UBA6077 > FW602-bin22 > CADDYW01 > JAJPKB01. The sequence goes on along the minus strand of DATLRG010000577.1, from coordinate 2,757 downwards.
CAGCGCGCGGTAGCGTCGGTTGAAGCCCGGCGATGCCCAGGCTAGCGGTGGGACCTCGACGAGGCGCGGACGGAAGACGAGTGCGAGCAGGAACCCGACCCACATCCCGAAACAGACGTGGCAGTGCGTCAGCTCGCCGAGCCAGCGGGACCGCGTGGCGATCCACTCGCGAAATCCGCGGAAGAGCAGCGACTCGACGACGATGAGCGTGATCTGGTGGTCGATTGCGCCCAGAAACACGAAGCGGGCGAACATCCAGGGGACTTGCATGTTGAACCTCATCGTCATGTCGAGCAGCAATCAATCTCAGCGTTTCGTGATGGTCTCACTCTCGCCGGCCGTCACGCGCCATCGGACATGCGAGAACAAGGTCGGTGGACTGTATCGATGCCGCGGATTTGGGTGAGACCACTCGCAAGAACCGCTCCGGAGGGATCGCTCAGCCGGTCAACGGTACAAGAGAAGTGTACCTCGCCGCGGAGAACGTGCGCAAAGGGCGCCGGCCGGAGGTCTGCCGTAGGGCCTTGCTACCAGGTGCTCTGTGGCCTGCTGCCACCCTCGAGCTGGTCCCGCAAAATGTGCTTCTGGATCTTTCCCAGCGCGTTGCGCGGCAGCGCGTCGACGAAGACGACCTGGCGCGGCTTCTTAAAGCTGGCGAGCTGGTCGCGGCAGAATGCGACGAGATCGTCGGCGCTGGGAGCGTCGTCGGGCGAACGTCGCACCACGGCGGCCACGACCGTCTCGCCCAGATCCGCGTCCGGCAGTCCGAGCACGGCTGCCTCGGCGACGCCCGGGTGCATCAGCAGCACCTCCTCGACTTCGCGCGGGTAGACGTTGTAGCCGCCGGTGATGATCAGCTCGCGCGCCCGACCGGAAATGGTGACGTAGCCGTCGGCGCTGCGCCAGCCGAGGTCGCCGGTGTTGAACCAGCCCTCCGCGTCGAAAGCTGCTTCGGTCGCGTCGGGCCGCTGCCAGTAGCCCTTGAACACATGCGGGCCACGCACCTGGATCTCGCCGGGCCGGTCGTCGGGGATCGGCCGGCGGGTCCGGGTGTCGACGATGCGCGCCTCCTGGCCGGGAAACGGCTGCCCCACCGTGCCAGGTCTCCGCTCGCCGTCGAAAGGATTGGTCAGGTTCATCATCGTCTCCGTCATGCCGTAGCGCTCCAGGATGCGCTGGCCGAACCGCCGCTCGAACTCGGCAAAGGTCTGCGCGCTGAGTGGCGCCGAGCCAGAGACGTAGAGGCGAATCGGGGCGGGGTGCCGCTCGTGCTGCCGCGCCTCGGCGAGGAGCCGCGTGTACATCGTCGGCACGCCGAAGAACATCGTCGCGCTTCCCCGCGAGAGAGTGGCGTAAACCTCGGTCGCGTCGAAGCGGCGGCGAAGGTCCACCGCGCTGCCGGCCAGCAGGGTCCCGTGCATCCCGACGCCCAGGCCGTGCGCGTGGAACAGCGGCAGCGTCAACAGCAGCCGATCGTCGGCCGTCCAGCGCCACGCTCGGGTGACCGCCGCGCTGTTCGCGGCCAGGTTGGCGTGCGTCAGCATGGCGCCTTTCGAGCGGCCGGTGGTGCCGGAGGTATAGCCGATCAGCGCGACAGCATCGCCTGGGGGGAGCACGAGCGGTCCGTTCGCACCGCGGGTGAGGAACGCCTCGGCGGCATACTCCGCGACCCGGGCGCCCGACTCAACAGAAGAGGGACCGGCGTCGCCAGTGTCGGCGTTCCTCCGCTCGCCCACTTGCACCACCGCTTCGAGCGTGGACAGGTCGCTCACCACCCGCGCCAGCTCGTCCTGTCGCGGTGGGTCGGTCACGCAGAGGCGGACGCCGGCGTCATTGAGGATGTGCCGCAGCTCGACCTGCCGATACTGCGTGTTCACCAGGACGACGATGCCGCCCGTCAGGTAGATTCCCAGATACGCCGCGACGAAGGTCGGGCTGTTTTCCAGGAAGAGCGCGACCCGGTCGCCCGGCCGCAGTCCCCACGACCGGAGTGCGCTGGCCCAGGTCGCCGCGGCGTCGCGCAGCCCGACGTAGCTGTAGGTCTCACCATCGAACAGGATGCAGGGCTGGTGCGAGGCGCGGTCGCAGTTGCTCAGAAACGCCTCGACGATCGATGCAGGCTGACGGGGCACCGTTTTCCTCCTGACGGGAATCTGAGGGCAGTGGTGACGCGAACTGGTGTCTGGACCACCCCTTCCCTTACCTGAAGAACGCCCGCACGTTCGCGGGAAAAAAGAGCAGCAGCACGACCAGGGCCGCGATCACCAGATCCGTCGGATAGCCCATCGGCAGAGCGAAGAGGGCGAGGAGGACCGCCGAGACGCGCGCCCAGCCGGAACCGCCGAACAGTCCGCCGCTGGTGAGAAAGCTCCACATGATGGCGACGATGCCGGCCACGGCGAGGACGATTGGACTCAGACGCAGGTCGGACGGCAGCGGTGCTGGGCCACCGAAGAGGATATCGCCGGCGAAGAGCAGGACTGCCTTGGCGACCAGGACCACGTACCATACGACCAGCGCGAGCAGAAACAGCGCCAGCAGCGTGACGACGAAAGGACGGCCCGGGCGCATCGAGGAGCCCATCACGAACCCCCGCCGCCAGTTCGGAAGACGTAGCGCAGGAACGGGCCGACCAGCGGCGCTCGCCGCTCCCAATCGCGATAACGCTGGACCGCGTCCTGGTACTCCGTCGAGTTCTCGCCGCTGCGCTGCCAGGCGGTCGCGGCGGCCGCGCGCAGCGCCGGCTCCTGATCGAGC
>DATLRG010000576.1:0-5111 GCA_035534795.1 Chloroflexota bacterium | reverse complement strand
CACCGTGACAAACTAATTACGCAAAGATTACACTTGACTCACCACTGGTGCGCGCCTGACGGTGCCCCGTGGTAATGTGCTGGTAATTGTCCCGTCACGACGGTGTGCTATCCTTAGTTTTGACTACCCCAGGAGGGCGTTCTGGTCGAGCGGAAGGTTTAGAAACTATCGCGAAACAGGTATTTGGGTGCCCTCGGGGCACCCAAATACCTGTTTCGCGATAGTTTCTTCGAGGAGTCGATCGCGGAGGCGCGGTGACGATGCAAGGCTCGATGTCAATCTCGGCTGACCCCAAGACTCGGCTCACGGCCTGGATCGGTCAGCATCCGGGGATCATTCTCCTGGCCGTGGCGACGCTGGTTGGCCTGGTCGTTCTGCCGGCTGTCGCCGGTGCGGTGCATGACCACGACGTGCTGATCAACGGCCAGATCTCTGCGATCGACCTCGTCTGGCTGGTGGTCGCGCTGGTGCTGTGCGTCGTCTGTCTGGTCGCGCGCGCCAGTTTGAGTCGCGAGCTGGGCGACGGACTGCGGCAGCTCATCGCGGGCGGCCAGAAGGCGGATGGCGCAGCACGGCGAGGCAGGAATGACGCCGACGTCCCTGCCCTGGGCGCGACGATCGTCCGCGGCATCTTCGATCTGATTGTGCTGCTGATCATCCAGGGGATGGTGCGGACGCCACTCGTCGGGGTGATCGGCGCGTACGAGCCGAAGGCGATGGTCGACGGTGCGTTCGTGGTCGTGGTGGTGGTGATCGCCCTGCTGATCATGTTCGCCCTGCACCGGACCAGCCAACCGCTCACCGAACATCTCGTTTCCGTCGGGTTGGATCGGCTGGTGCCAACCGCCGGGTTCGCAGCTGCCATCCTGCCGGACGCGCCGACGACGCGGACCGGACCACGCACCGCGTCTCCGTCGAGCGCGTCACGCGCGGCCGCTTCACGGACCGGCGCGGCCGGCTCGAGGCCAGCTTCGGCCGACCAGCCGACGGTCGCAGCGGGATCGGAGGGGACCGTGGCAGCGGAGGCAACGGTCGCGGACACACCGCCGGCGGGTGACCTGCCGACGATCGCGGACGTTCCCGATTCCTCGCCCACCGCTCGGCTATCGGCGATTGAGGCAACCGTGGCGCCAGACGGCGCCACGCCGTCCGATGCCGCCGATTCCACGCAGATGGCGCCACCTGAGCCGGCGCCCTCGCCAGACCCGCCTCGCGTCGCGCCATCGACCGGAGATCATCCGACTCCCTCCGACGATGCCGAGCGAACGATCGCACCCGATCAGACGATCGCTCCCGATGAGAGGGGGAGCTGACGATGGCGATCGAGGTGGGCGGGCACGCCGTTTGGGGAGGCGAGTACGAAATCCAGGAGCCCCTCGCGCAAGGCGGGATGGCGACCGTTTACACCGCGCGGGCGCGTTCTCTCGACACGACGGTCGCGATCAAGGTGCTGTCACCGCGGCTCGCCCGCGACCCGTCCTTTCTGGAGCGGTTTCACGCCGAGGCGACCAACATCGCCGCGTTGCATCATCCGAACATTATCGAGGTCCATCACTTCGCGGTTGAGAATGGTATCGCCTACATCGCGATGCGGTACGTTCCCGGCGGGACGCTGAAGGAGCGGTTGCAGCTCGTCAGCGGGCAGATGAACCTCAACTCCGCGGCAAAATTGACGGCTCAGGTCGCGGCCGCGCTCCAGTATGCCCACGAGCGGGGCCTGGTCCACCTGGATGTAAAGCCGGGTAACATCCTGCTGGGGAGCGCCGACTGGCCGCTGCTGTCCGACTTTGGGATCATTCGCATCGCGGGCGATGCCCGCGAAGAGGGCCACCGCGTTGCCGGCACCCCGGCCTACATGTCGCCGGAGCAGTGGCAGGGTGGCGACGTCGACGGGCGGAGCGATCAGTACTCGCTCGGAATCATGTTCTACGAGATCGTCACGGGGCGTCGCCCGTTCGCGGGTGAAACCTCCGTCGAGCTCAAGGCACAGCACATCGACGTGGCGCCGCCGCGGCCGCGGGAGATCAACCCGGGTATTCCCGGGCCGGTCGAAGAGGTGATGCTGCGGGCGCTGGAAAAGCGGCCGGAGGACCGATTCCCGACGATTGGCGAGTTCGGTACGGCCCTCGTCGAGGCGGCCGAGCGCTCGCGTGGAATGCAGTTGGAAACGAAGCAAGCGATCATCAGCGCGGCCCCAAACCTGGTCGCCCTGGTCGCGCTTTCAGTCGTCGCGCCGTTGCTGGCGAGCTTGCCCAGCCCGGACCTTCCCGTCTTCCGGGAGCTCACGCTCAATTGGCCGGTCAGCCTGATCACGGCGCTCCTGCAAATCATCTTGCTCCTGGGGATTCGCTGGCAACTGATCGGGATCGTGACGCGCTTCCTCGGTGCGATCGTCGATGCCCTGGACCAGTTTACCCGGACCTACGTGCGGATCGGCACGGACACCGAGGGCGTTTTCCGCGTGAAAGCCTGGCGTAACGCCGTCGTCGGATCCGGCGAGGCCATCGTCAACATCGCCTATCTGTTCATCATCTACCAGATCGTCGCGCTGCCGCTGATCAAGACGGCCTCACTGGCGATCGATCCTGGCCTGGAGGCGCTGATCGCGACGGGGATCGTCGGGATCGTCGTGCTCGCCGCCGCCGCGATCGTTCTGAAGCTCTTCCGGACGACCGGGCCGGTGATCGCGCTCTGGGCGCTCACCGTCTGCTGGGCGTTCATCAGCGCGATGCCGTTGGTCGACGAGGAAATCTGGGGCCACGTCTCGCTGCAGTGGCTGATCAAGCTGGGTGTTGGCCTGGCGGTCCTGGCCACCTGTCTCGCGGTGCGGAAGCGCGTGCAAGCGGTGGTCCGCGAGTACGTCGGGACGATTGTCGACCAACAGGTGCGTGGCGTTCGGAAGGGCCAGACGGCCGAGCAGATCGCCGAGCGCCGAGAGGGTGTCGGTCGAGCGATCGACGGTTTGGTCAATGTCGTCTACCTGATCGTCGGCTACCCGATCATCGCGTTGCCGCTCCGGAACGTCCTCGTGTCCTTCGTCAGCGACGAGCTCGCGGCAATCCTGATTACCGTCGGCGTGTTCCTGGTGGCGGCTGTGCTGGTGAATCAACTGCGGGTCGCCAGCGGTGTCGTTCCGTCGACGCTCGGTCTCCTGATCTGCGCTCCCATGCTGCTGGGCTTGCCGCTGTTCGAGCCGGGCTTGCTCGGCGGCCCATCGTTGCAGTGGGCAGGGCGCTTCGTGATCGGCCTGGGCGTGCTGGCGCTGTTCCTGGGCATCCGCGGACGCGTCCAGGCGGTTGGTCGGGCGGTTCTAGTGCCGCTGATCGACCATCAGCTCAGCAGCCTGCGCCCATCGCATAGTGAAGCGGAGGAGGCGGCTCGGCATCGGGTCTTCGAGGGCTCCGCCGATGCGCTGGTCAACGTCCTGTACCTGATCATCGCCTATTTCGCCGTCGTCGGCCCGGTCGCGGGCGACGTCGCCGGGGCCATGGATCTCGGGTGGGTGAGCGCGCTCATGTACGCCCTCTTCGTCCTGATCGTGATCTACGTGCTCTACCGGTTCGTCCGCGGCGTCGCGCCCGCGCTGCGCCCGGCGGTGGCGCTGGCTTGAAGGGGCAGCGCCCCGACACGTCGGGCGGCCGGTACGACCAGCGGGCGCGGCTGGACGATCCGTCCGCGTGAGCCTCTCGTTATCCTTGGCGTTTTGCGTTTTGGTCAGTCGGTCAACCGACGGACCGCGTCTCCCCGGCGGATCACCCCGCACTCGACGATCTGCACGTAGAACCGGCTCCAGCCGGGGTGGAGCTTCTGCGAAACGCGGGTGAAATCGCCATCGCTGAAAGCGTCGACGATGTTCTTGCAGGGGGTGGTGTGGCGGGTGACCTCGACCAGCACGCTCTCGCCGAGCAAGAAGCGGTCGCCCGGCTCGACGCCGGTCAGGTCGATGCCGATGGTGGTGACGTTTTCGCCCATCCAGCCCGGCTGCACGGGGTGACCCTCCGCGCGCAAGCCCTCGATCTGCTCCAACGAGTAGAAGCAGAGCGCTCGCTCGGGCCCGCCGTGCCCCTTCTGGTCGCGGTGGTCGTCCCCTTCGAGTCCGAGCGGCGTCACCGTCGCGCTCTCGATCGGCCGCTTCGGCACGCCACCCGGCGACACGTTCAGCTGGTGAATCCGACCCGCTGCCATCCCGTTCTCCTCACCGGATCCTGGACTAAGAGTTCCGATCAAAACCTGAGTTTCAGCGCGCGGAGCGCGCTGAAACTCAGGTTTTGGAAACCTTCTCACAACAGGTATCTGGGTGCCCCGAGGGCACCCAGATACCTGTTGTGAGATAGCCTTTAACGAGTGAAGATGCTTCCTCGGACAAAGGCGGCATCGTCCGAGGCGAGGAAGGCCAGCACGCGCGCGACACCGCGCGGGTCTGCCAGGTTGGCCTTCGCCAGCGCTTCCTCGGGCGATTGACCGTGCGCCCGCGCGCCGTCTTCGACGTTCTGGCGCTTCAGCGGCGTGTTCAGGCTGCCCGGGCACACGTCGTTCACCCGAATACCGGCCGGTGCGAGCTGCGGCTCCAGCACCATCGCCAGGCCGTGGACCGCCCCTTTGCTCGATCCGTAGGCGACCGACGAGCTTCCGCCGCGCACGCCGGCCCCCGAGGCGATCAGCACGATTGTGCCACGTCCCGCCCGTCGCATCGACGGCACCACGGCCTTGGCCATCCGAAAGCTGCCGGCCAGGTTCACGTCGACGACGCGCTGGAAGGTCTCCTCATCCAGGTCGTCGACCGAGAGGAAAGCTCCCTGGAGGATGCCGGCGCAGTTGATCAGCGCGTCGATCCGCCCCCAGTGCGCCTCCGCCGCCTCGGCCAGCGCCTGGCAATCCGCCAGCCGAGTCACGTCTGTTGGCACGACCAACGGTGGACGATCGGTCCCGCCCAGCGGCGACAGCTCGCGCAAGCCCGGGGCCGCCGGCAGGTCCGCCAGGACCAGCTTCGCCCCTTCGTCCGCGCACTCCTGGGCCGTGGCGAAGCCAATCCCGCTCGCCGCCCCGGTGATCATCACCACCTTGTCCTGTAAACGCACGGTTCCCCCACACGCTGGGGTCCGGGGTGTTGA
>DATLRG010000575.1:0-2750 GCA_035534795.1 Chloroflexota bacterium | reverse complement strand
GGAGGTACCTGATCCGCGGGTCGGGCCCGACGACATCGTCGTCAGGGTGCGTGCCTGTGGTATCTGCGGGTCCGATCTGCACGGCTACCGGGCCGGGCTCTGGGTCGAGCCGGGCGACGTGATGGGCCACGAGTGGGCCGGCGAGGTGGTCGAGGCCGGCGCGAACATTCAGAATCTGCGGGTGGGGGATCGGGTCGCCACCGGATCGTTTCACGGCCCCGGCGGCGGCTGGACCAAGAGCATCGGCTACGGTCTCCCCGGCGCCTACGCCGAATATGTCCGGGTGCCGGACGCGCACCTGCCCGGACGCGTCGGGAAAATCCCGGACGAACTCGACGACGACGAAGCTGCCATCCTCGAGCCACTCCGCTGTGGCCTCCACGCCGCCCGGCTAGCGAATCCGGAGCTGAACGCCTGGGCGGTCGTTCTCGGCGTGGGCACGATTGGACTCGCGTGCCTGCAGGGCCTCAAACTGCGCGGCTCGTGCCGCGTGATCGCGGTCGACGTCTCCGACCAGCGTCTCGAGCTGGCCAGGCAACTGGGCGCGGACATCGTGATCAACGCGCACCACGAAGACACCGTGGCCGCCGTCAAAGCAATCACCGGCGAAGGATATTACCGCTGGGGCGCGCAGGCCGAAGGGCGCTGGAGTCTCGGTGCTCGCGCGGACATCGTCATCGAAGCGGCCGGCACTCCCACGACGCTCCTCCAGGCCCTGGAGCTGGTGCGTCACGGCGGGACCGTGGTCCAGATCGCGCTGTTCGAGCGCCCGGTCAGCTTCGATCCGACAATCATCACCCAGAAGAACATTCGCTTGCAGGGATGCGCCGGCGGCGAGTCGTTCGAGGTGGCCGCCGATCTGGTGCGGACCGGCCGGGCCAGGGTGCGGCCCTTCGTTACCCACCACTTCCCGCTCGACCAGATCGTCGAAGCCTTCGAGACCCAACTGCGCCCGGATCGGTCGGGCAAAGTCATCGTCTGTCCGGCGCTCAAAGCGGAAGGAGGAACCAGCGCATGACCGGCGCGGACGTCTTCGTTCGAGAACTCCAGGATCGCGGCATTCCCTTCGTCACCACTCTCTCCGGCAATGGGACCGAGCCTTTTTACGCGGCCTGCCAGCGGGCTGGGCTTCGTTTGATCGACTTTCGCAACGAGCAGGCGGCGAGCTTCGCCGCCGATGCCGCGGCCCGCCTGACCGGTCGCGTCGGAGTCTGCGCGGTGAGCGCGGCGGTCGGCCACGCCAACGCGCTGATCGGCGTCGTCAACGCCTGGTTCGACGGCGCTCCGCTGCTCCTCTTCAGCGGAAGCAGCACGCACGCCCGGACCAGCCAGGGAAAGTTTCAGGATCTGGATCAAGTCGCAGTCGCCGCGCCGATTTGTAAGTATGCCCGATTGGTCGATCGCCCGGAGCGCATTCCCTTCTTCGTCGGCGAAGCCTTCGCGGCGGCCACGTCCGGGCGCCCCGGACCGGTTCACCTGACGATCCCCGCGGACGTTCTCGCCGCGGAGGTCCCCGCGGGAACGGCGCGGCGGCCAACCCCGGCGAGCGGGCAGGTCCGTCCACGCGCGGCGGCCGACCCGTTCCTCGTCGCCGAGGCCATCGCCCTGCTCGTCAGGGCCGAGCGGCCGGTGCTGGTGGCCGGCAGTGGCGCGTTCTACGCGGGCGCCGGGTCGGTGTTGGAAAGCTTTGCCGTGGCCGCGGGGGTGCCGGTCGTCGTGCCCATCTGGGACCGTGGCGTCGTGGAGAGGCCGTCCGAGTACTTTCTCGGCGTCGTCGGCGCGGCCAGCGGCGGGCCGCGCCTCCTTCCAGACGCCGACCTCGTCCTGCTGGTCGGTGCGCGAATCGACTACCGGATCGGCTACGGCGAGCCGCCGGCGCTGCATCCCAACGCGCGCATCGTCCGGATCGACGTCGACGCGGCCGAGACGCGCCAGGGACGTGAACCCGACCTGACGATCCAGGCCGATCCGGCGTCGGCGCTGGCAGCCCTGACCGCGGAAGTGGCGCGCCAGTCGACGTTCGTTCCAAAGCGGGAATGGCTCGCAGAAGCAGGCCGCCGACTTCGCGCGTTCCAGCGTCCCTGGTCCGGACCGCTTGCTGCCACGCCGCCCATCTCGGGGCGGCACATCGTCGAGGCGCTCCGGCCGTTCCTGGCGGACGACGCCCTGTTCTTGATCGACGGCGGCAACATCGGCCAATGGGCGCACATGCTGGCCGACCGCTACCCGGGCCACTGGCTCACCTGCGGCGCCAGTGGGGTCGTCGGCTGGGGCGTGGCCGGCGCGGTCGCGGCGAAGCTGACCAACCCCGACCGGCCAGTCATCCTCCTTTCTGGCGATGGCGCGATTGGCTTCGGCCTGCCGGAGTTCGAGACCGCCGTCCGCCATGAAGCAGCTTTCGTCGTCGTCCTCGCCGACGACCGAGCCTGGGGTAGCGTCGCGGTGGGTCAAATCAAGACGCACGGGCCGGCTGGCTTCATCGCCAGTCGACTCGGCCCAGTCGCGTACGATCGCGTGGCCGAGGGCTTCGGCGCGGTCGGCGTGCGAGTCGATCGCGCCGACGAGATCGCACCGGCGGTGCGTCAGGGACTCGCCTCCGGCCGCCCCACCCTGATCCACGTGCCCACGGCCCTGGGCGGGCCGGCGGACCCGTAAACAGGGGGGCACGCGGGACTGGGCGTGAGATCATTGGCCCGTCGGGCCAATGATCTCACGCCCAGTCCCCCATGCCTCCCTGGGAACAACCTTAC
>DATLRG010000574.1:0-25824 GCA_035534795.1 Chloroflexota bacterium | reverse complement strand
CACATCGCGCCCCACGTGCTCGGCCGCGCGTTGTGCGCGCCCCTCGGATCCCATCGGCGGCGCGCCCGCGTCAGGCTGGGAATGGGTCATCGTCTCTACCATCGATCGTCTCTCCTCATCGGGAATCAGCCTGGCTCTGACTCTGGTCAGAGCCAGGCGAAAAGTGGCGTGATCAGGCACTTCCGTCGGGACCACGTGCCGTCGAGCGCGGTGGCGCGTAGAGGCCGCGCTCGCGGAGGCTGACGTACTGGTCGGGACCACTGCCCACGACGACGTGGTCGAGGACGTCGATCCCGAGAAGGTCACCGGCTCGGCTCACCTCGGCGGTGAGGCGCACATCCTCGGGCGAGGGGGTGGGATCTCCCGAGGGGTGGTTGTGGACGAGGACAATCGCTGCGGCGCCGAGGCGGACCGCCTCGCGGAAGCAGTCGGCGATGCGGATCACTGTCGCGTTCAGGCCCCCCTGGTAGACCAGCGGCGTCGCCAGGATCCGATTGCGGGTGTCGACGCACACCACCCGGAGTTGCTCCTGGGCCAGGCCCGCCAGCTCGGTCCCGAGGTAGGCCGCGACGTCGGCGGGGCCCCGGACCGGACGGCCGTCTTTGGTCGCGTCGAGGAGCGCGACCTCGGCGGTCGAGGCGAGCTCGGCCAGGAGGCGCAGGTTCTCGCGGACGAGGTGGAGGAGCGTCGCCGAGTCGGGCGACAGGAAGGTGACCTGGCGGGAATCGCCGCGGCGTGTCACGCGGCAGGAGGGGAGGCGACATCCCAGGTGACCGGGGCGTGGTAGCGGTCGTAAAGCCGACGATCGAGGCGGACCTGGAAGTCCGCGGCGCGCTCGGGGGCGTCCCGATCGTAGAGATCGCGCACTTGGCGAGCCAGATCATCGAACTCTCGCCGATCGTAGATTTGGCCGACGTTGGCGGCGAAGGCGCGGGCGAGGCGCGCCGGGGGGATCGTCTGGACGGCGAGCTCCCAGCGAGCACTGCAAGACAGGGAATCCGATAGCTTTGGCATCGGTGATCTCCTTGGGATCTGGCGAGGAGAGGACACGGCATCCTCGCCTCGCCAAACTCGCGACGGTTACGCCGCGCGGGGCGTATCGTCGAGGATGGGAGCACGCTGGCCCCGGAAGACGGTGAGCCAGCGGAGATGGGGAGCGGCGAGGCTGGCGACCAGGGCCAGCTCGCTGACCACTCCGCGGTTAGCGGGGCCACGCCGGGGAAGTCGCACGACGCAGAGGAGGCGGCCGTGCGCCACGCTCAAACGGATGGACGGGCCCTGCCTACCGGATCGCCTCATCGTTTCCCTCGGACGACGGCTCGTCACCGTCGGCGTTCGGCTTGTGGTCGAGGGCGACGACCTCGCTCGCGATGATCTCGGTCGCTCGGCGGGTCTGGCCATCGCGCCCGTCCCAGGAGCGGTAGGTGATTCGGCCGACGACGCAGACCAGGCGGCCGCGGTCGAGGTATTGGCCGGCGAACTCGGCGACCTTACCGAAGCTGACCACCTGATGCCAGTCGGCCTCGTGCTCGGTGCCGGCCTTCGCCGGCCGGTCGGTCGCGAGGCTAAAGCGGGTGATCGCCTGCCCCTCGGAGGTGTAGCGCATTTCCGGAGCTCGTCCGAGTCTTCCGATCAGGACAACCCGGTTCACCGTTCCCACACCGTTCTCCTTGCTGTCTCTTGCTTGGATCGGCCACGGGCCCGTGGTCCAGGGTCGATCGTCGGGTCACGAATCGCTCCCCGCTGCCGGCTGGCCCGCGAGAACCAGGCAATCAGCGAGCTCGTCGAGGACCTCCGGGCTGACCGTCGGGTCAGTGAGCAGTACCCGGATGTCGGGATCGCCTAGCAGGAGGGCGCGGGCGAGCTCGAGCGCCCAGATGAGCGCCGATCGCTCTTCGTCGGAGAGTCGGAGGCTTTGGCTTGCCAACGGATTCGACTGCTTCACCATCATTGGTTCCCGTGAACTACGCGGCGCGTAGCACAATGTCGCACGCACGGAGGAGCGTCTCGCGACCGTTCACGTGCAGCGCGAGGTCGTTGATGTCCTTGACCTTGGGGAGAGAGACGGGGATGGCACGCTCGCCGAGATGAGCCGCTAGACGGGCGGTCGCCTCGCGGCCGGCCGGGTCATTGTCGAGGGCGAGGTACACCCGCGCGAAGCGTCCGAGCGCGGCGAGAGTCTCGGCGCGCACCCGGGTTCCGACCAGCGCGAGGGCCGGGATTTCCCACGAGCGGAGTGTGAGGTAGTCAAAGACTCCTTCGACCACCCACACGTCCGGTTGGGAGGCGGCGGACTCCCAGCCAAGCAGTGGCTTGCGGCCGGGCAGTCCGAGGTACTTCGGCGCATCCTGTTGTGGTTCGATCGTGCGCCCGACGAGCCAGATCGGCTGGCCAACCCGGATCTCCGGCACGACCACCCGTCCGGCGAGGAACTCCTGGCCATTTCGCCCGAGCAATCCCACGTGTCGGGCAGCCTGGATCGGCAGACGGCGCCAGCGAAGGTAGGCGAGGAGCTCATCCCCCCCGGCGTAGCCGAGCCGACACCCCTCGACCGTCGCCCGATCGATACCGCGACCAACGACGTATCCGAGCGCACCGGGCTCGGCGAGGAGGCGGTTGTGGTACAGCTCCACCGCCGCCGCGAGACAGGCACGCTCCTCGGAGCCAAGCGCGCGGCACTGGCGGGAAAGTGGCTTTGCCGGTGGACCGGCTCGCTGCGCGCAGGTCTGGCGCGGGATCGCCGTTCCGCCGAGGAGCCCGACCGCGGCGCGAAAGCTGACGCCCTCGATCCGCTCGACGAAGTGGATCACGTCGCCCCCCAGCGCACAGCGGTAGCAATACCAGGAGCGATTTCCTGGATAAACGTAGAGGTTGGGGCGTCCCCCGTCGAGGTGGAAGGGGCACCGCCCCACCAGGCTCCGTCCCTGGGGTCGCAGCGCGACCCCGTACCCCGCGATGACGTCTTCGACCGGATGGTCCCGTTTGAGCGCGGCCGTGTCGATGGTGTCAATCATTCTTGTCTCCTTGCTTTATGGTGCTCATGCACGCAGGTCACGCGGCTCGCCCGATCCGGGCGATCGGCAGCCCGCAGAGGAATCGGGACGGCCGGCGCGCCTCGGCCCTCCCGCCGCGCTTGCGGGTGCAGCAGCAGGTCAGGTACAGCCGCTCGCGGGCGCGGGTCACCGCGACGTAGGCGACCTGCCGTTCGGCAAGGAGGCCTGTGGCTTCCTCGGATGGCACGAGCGCGTGCGCGTGGGGCAAGAGGCCATCTTCCAGGCCAACGACGAAGACGACGCGCGCTTCGTCGCCCTTTGCCTGGTGAATCGTCGCGAGCAGGATGCGCCCCGCGTCGCGGTGGGATCCGCCATCCTCGACGTCACCGACGGCGAGGTCGAGGAGCCAGCTTCCCGGCTCGGTCGCGGTGTCCGCGGCCGCCAGCTCCTCGATCAGGCGACGGAGCGCGAGGAGCGATGAAAGTCGCGCCGGACCATCGGGCTGGCTGGTCAGCCAGGTCCGATAACCGCTTCGATCGAGGACGTCGTCGAGGAGCGCGGCGGGCGAATCGTGCGCGGAACGCCCTCGCACTTCGGCGAGAACCTCCACCAGCGCTTCGGCAGCCGCGCGGGGGCGTGCACCGGAACCGGCCAAAAGAGATGGTAGCTCCGGGAGCGTCACCGACCGGGCCCGAATGACCGGCGCGAGTCGCCCCAGCCCGCGTGGCGGAACGTTGACGATGCGGGCGAGAGCTGCAGCGTCGGCTGGCTGGTAGACGAGGCGCAGGTAGGCCAGCGCATCACGCACCTCGCGGCGAGCGAGCAGGTCACGCTGGCCGCGGATCTGGTAGGGAAGACCCCGGACCCGCAGCGCCAGGATCAGCTCGATCGCCTGCTGATTCGTTCGGTAGAGGATCGCCACCTCGCCCGGGTGGTCGATCTCCTCGGAGGCGAGCAGTCGCTCGATCTGGGCGACGACAAAGCGGGCCTCGTCCGCTTCGTCCGCCGCGACGTACAGGAGTGCCAGGTCTCCCGGGGGATTAGTGGTCCAGAGGGGCTGCTCTTCGCCCAGGGCCACCCCCAGGACGTTGGCGACCGCAACGATCCGCGCGCTGGACCGGAAGTTCTGATCCAGCCGCAGCACTCGCGCGTCCGGGAAGTCGCGGCCGAACTCGCGTAGGAAGCGACTGTCCGCACCCCGCCAGCCAAACAAGGTCTGGCGGGGATCTCCCACGAGCACGAGGCGGCGCTCCCGGGCGGCGAGGAGGCGCAGCAGCTCATACTGGCTGGCGCAGACGTCCTGCGCTTCGTCGCAGAAGATCGCGCGATAGGCATCCTGGAGCAGGCGCAAGGTTCGGGGGTAGGTCGCGAAGAGCTCCAGCGGCAGGGCGAGCATCGCCGGGTAGTCCACCGCGCGGCGCCGGCGGAGCAGGGACTCGTAGGCGTTGGCCAAGGACGGAAGTTGCCCGGGGTCGGGAGCGGAGCTGCGCGCCAGACGGTACCGTTCCAATTGCCGCGCCAGATCTGCGAGGGACCGCCGCTCCACGTCGTATCCCGCCTCGCGGGCAGCCGCGCGGAGCACCTCCCGCGCGTCGGCTTCCCCATAGACGATCGGTGACTCCGCGCCCAGCCCGAGCTCCTCGCTCCATTGGCGAATGATCCGGTAGCCCAGCGCGTGGAACGTCTGCACCTCAATCTTCGTGGCCCGGTCTCCAAGCAGGCCGTGGAGGCGCGCTTGGAGGGTGCGCACGGCGACCCGGGTGAAGGTGAGCGCGAGGACCGCCGCTGGTGTCACCTGTCCCACCATGATCCCATAGGCGATGCGCGCTGCCAGGACGGTCGTCTTGCCCGAGCCCGGGCCGGCGATGATCGCGAGGGGACCCGGGGGAGTGAGCACCGCGGCACGCTGCTCCGGGCTCAGCTTCGAGAGGTCCAGCAAGGGCTCAGAACCGGTTTCTCGTGAGCTCGCCCCAGCGTAGGTAATAGGCGGCGTCGCGCAGCGTCCAGAGCGCCTCACTCGTCAGCTCGGCCGGGACGCCGACGACGCTGCCGATCAAGGCGAAGTCGTCCGAGGGGTCGCGCTCGTAGTGCTGGAGGAGCGCCGATGGGTCGCGGGAATCCCGCAGACGGGCGAGGACGGCGTGGCAGGCCGCTTCGGCCAGCCAGTTTCCCGCGTGCCATCCCAGCAGCTCGGCGTAGCCGCGTGCCCACAACCCCACGGTCGCCCGGTCGTAGCGATTCAGCTCCACCCGGGCCATCCTCCTTTCCTGTTCCAGCGCCATCGACCTCAGTGATCGTGGACCAACGAGCGAACTGGCCCCGGACGGTTCGCGCCATCCGGGGCCGATGACCACGCGACGCTCGGCTAGCGAAGCGGACGTGCTCGCTCGACGATGCGGGGGGTGACGGATCGACCGACTTGCCACTCTGGCCCCAGGCCGAGCGTGCTGACGACAACGTAGTCCCCCTCGGCACTCTCCTTCGCGAGGATGGCGCCTCGACCGGGGTCGGGAGCGTAGCGCAGCGGTTCGGCCATGCCTCGCTCGCAGCAGAGGCGACGGCAGGCCCGCGCCCATTCCCCGAAGAGCTGCCGACTCACCTCGTCGGGAAGACCTTGCACGTCGAGGGAGGCGAGACGCGCAATGACGCCCGCCGGGTCGCGCCGATAGGCGCGCCGAGCGGCCTGGATCGCTTCCTCGGCCGAGGTCACCTTGACGGCGAGCTCACGCCGCGCGATGATCTGTTGCAGAGAAGCGATCTCAGGGTTGTCGGGATATTCAGTGCTGACCTGGCCCAACAATCCGCGCGCTTCCGCGAGTTGCCCTGCGTCGAGCGCTGACTTCGCTCGAGCGAGGATCTCGGAAAGCCGCACGGCCCGCTCGGCCGCGGCGGCTTTCGCCTTTTCGAGCTCCTCCTGACGCTGGCGCACGGCCAGGAGACGCTCCAGGTTCAGCTCCCCGGCGAGACGCTCGGCCTCCTCGCGCCAGCGGCTGGCCTGCTGAGCCGCGGCCTCCTCCGCTTTGCGAGCGATGGCGACGATGCGCTCGGCCTCCGTCCGCGCGTCCTCCGAATAGGCGAGCTCGGCGAAGGCCTCGGCTTCCTGGCAAATCCGGCTGGCCTGCTCGCGGGCGCTCTCGGCCTCCCGCTGCTGGCCAACGAGCGTGTCGAAGCGCTCCAGGTCGCGCGCGGCGAGCGCCCGCTCCTCCTGGTCGCGGACGATGATCCGTGCGAGCGCCGTCCCGGCCGTTTCCAGCTCTTGAAGCAGGGTGGCGAGGTCCGCCGACGCATCGTGCGCGTTGGCCGTGGACTCGTCGTCCGGCTCCGGGTCCGGATCGGCGGCCGGGTCGCCGGGACCGAAGAACGTTTCGAGCTCGGCGAAGCTCTTGAGCACGACTGTTTGGGACATGTTAAACCTCCTTGAATGCAAGTATGGCTAAGCACCGCGCTTGGTTGGTGGTTCTGAACCGCGCCGTGCGGTGCCATCGAGAGACGACCCGAGCGGATCGGCCGGCAAGGCCGTGAGGCGATGGGGCTCAGGGGGTGACCCCGGTTCCAGATCGATCGGCACGAGCACGGTCGGGCCGTTTCCCTGAGCGGCCAGCCCGATGCACTGCTCCGCGAGCACGGCCAGGAGCTCGTCGATCGCCAGGCGGCGCCCGTTGACCTGCAAGGCGAGACGGATCAGCGCGAAGCGGTTGCCATCCGGACGTTGTCCGATCTGGTAACACCCGGCCAGCTGATGGTCGGTCGCGATCACGTGCTGGGCGACGATGCCGAGATCACCGGGGAGCGCATCGCCGAGGACGCGTCGCAGTCGCCGCAGGCCACGGTCGAGCTCGCGCCCCACGGCGGCGCGCTTGGCGCGGTCCGCGGTCAGCACCTCGATTGGGATGCGATGCCGCCAGCGATACAGAAACCGACGAACGATGCCGGCGATCCCGGCGACCGCGTGGGACGGCTGCAGCATCCTCCGGTGCGAATGTCTGGGCATTTTGGCTTCTCCTGTTCGATACCGATTTGTCGAGGGGAAACGTCGGGCGACCTGGCGAGGCGGAGCGCGAGGCATGGGCAGACTCCTACCGCAGACGAGCGTAAGCTTGAGTGAGAGATAAAGGGCGGATGCAGAGTAAGACGGTGCCGCGTGAGGAAACGCGGACACGCAAGGATTCGCCGGACGGCGAGCAGCCACGCAAAGAGGATGGCGGATCGTCAGGCGTCCGAGATGAGGCATCGAGAAGGGGTTGCCTGATGCGTGGAGTTCCGACTCGACCCGGGAAGCAAGATCAAGGGCGAATCGGGCGGGCAGCTGGCACGGGTCGGCGCGCAAGAAAGCAAAGGTTAAAGGGGGATTCCGCTCGGTTGGACCAACCGGTGATCGAGATCTGGCCGACTCCTGCGAGCTCTTCAATGGTCCGCTATGAGTTTCGTTCCGGCTCGGTCCGTTCGGGAGTTCGCTCCACGCCGGCTAACCGCGTCTCCACGAGCAGGGGCTCGATCGCCGGCAGCGTCCAATCGCGAGGCTTGAGGACCTTCCCGTCGGCGCGGATCGGTCCGCCGACTTTGGCCAGGTTCGCGCGGTGGACCGCGGCAAAGATGGGTCGGAGGTCGATGCCGAAGGAGATGGCGGCGCTGTAGGTGACGTAGAGAAGGTCGGCCAGGGCATCGGCGACCCGGACGACGTCGCCAGTCGCGAGGGCGGCGTCGAGCTCGGCCGTCTCTTCGGCGATCAGGCGGCGACGGAGCGCGACGATGTCGGGCGCGGCCAGCGCCAGTCGCTCACCGATCTCGAGGCCGAGGCAACGATGGAATGCGAGGACGGCCGCGAACGGATCGAACGGGAGCGCACCTCCTTCGGCGGCGACGCCCGGAGCGCTCTCGCTCAGCACGCGCTGTAGCCGCAGGCGTGGCATTTCTGGCAACCTTCCTCATGCACCACGAGTCCCTGGCCACAGCGAGGGCAGAAGTCGCCGGACGGCCGGACCCGCGGGACCGCGTCGCGAATCCGCTCGACTTCCCCGCTCCTCCCGGCGTCTCCCACCGCCTTCTCTAATCCACCAGTTGCGCGCATCGTGAGGTGCTGTCGGAGCACCTTCGCGACCCCATCCGCCAGCGAGCGCACCCGCTCGCCGCCAAAGCCCAGCGAGCTGCTCCCGCCGATCCCGGACAATTGGTCGATCACCGCCTCGGCGAGGTTGTCCGTCGAAAGGCTCGATGGAATGCGAAAGGCGAGCGAGATCAGGCGGCCGATCGCCTCGGCGTCTGCGGCAACGTCCGAGCCCGCTCGCCCCACCGTGACGAACACTTCGGCAAGATCCTTGTCATCACCATTGATCGTGACAAAGACGGTGCCGACCGGCGTCGGCGCCCGGTAGGTCGCCCCGGCCAGCACCCGGGGCCGGGGGCGTAGCACAGCGTCGCGTTGGGGCAGCGCTCGGGTGGTCACCGAGGTCGTCGCCGGCGTCGAGTTGGCGTGGGTAAGGACGGCATCGCGCGAGCCCTCGCGGTAGTAGGTGACCCCCTTGCAGCCCAGCTGGTAGGCCAGGCGGTAAAGGGTATCGACCTCCCGGACGGTGTGGCGGTTGGGTGCGTTGACCGTCTTCGAGATGCTCGCGTCGACGTAGCGCTGAATCGTCGCCTGGACCATGACGTGCTCCTCTGGGCTCAGATCCGCCGCGGTCACGAAATACTCCGGAAGCGGGGAACCTGGGTGGTCGTCGTGCCAGCGCTGAGCGAGGGGGTGGGAGATCACGTGCTCGCCGAGACGATCCCTCCGGACCATCTCGAAGTCGAAGATTGGCTCGATCCCGGAGCTGACCCCGGCCAGGAGGCTCGTCGTGCCGGTGGGGGCCTGGGCGAGCAGGACGGCGTTGCGGATTCCCTGGCGGGCGATCTTGTCCTGGAGAGCAGACGGCAACTGCGCGATGAACTCGCCTTGGAGGTACTTCTCGGAATCGAAGCGCGGGAAGGCGCCCTTCTCGACGGCGAGGTCGGAAGAAGCGTCGTAGGCGGCATCGCGAATCGTGCGGTGGATGCGTTCGATGACTTCCAGCGAGGCGTCGCTCCCGTAGCGGACGCCCAGGAGCAGGAGCACGTCCGCGAGGCCCATCGTCCCCAGGCCGGTCCGCCGGGTTCCGAGCTGCGCCCGGCGATTCTCTTCCAGGAAGTAGGAGCTGGCGTCGACAACGTCGTCCAGGAAGCGAATCGCGATGCGCGCGTGCTCGGCCAGTCCATCGTAATCGACCTGGCCCTGATCGACGAAGGCGGCGAGGTTGAGTGCTCCGAGGTTACACACGCCGAACGGCGGCAATCCTTCCTCGCCGCAGGGGTTAACACAGCGAATATTCTCGTAGTACCAGGTGTTGGACAGCTTATTGTAGCGGTCGATGAAGACGACGCCCGGCTCGGCCGAGGCCCAGGCCGACTCGCAGATCTGGTTCCAGAGCTGGCGTGCGCGGACCGTCTTGTGGATCTTGCCGTTCCAGACCAGGTTCCAGTCCGCGTCGCAGGCGAGGGCGTCCATGAACGCATCCGAGACGCAGACGGAGAGATTCGCGTGCTCAAGGACGCCCGGCCGCCTTTTCGCGGTGACGAACTCTTCGACGTCGGGATGGGAATCGTCAAGCATGAGCATGGCAGCCCCCCGCCTCGAGCCGCCTTGCTGGATGACGTCTCCGGTCGCCACTGAGTACAGCTCGGCCCAAGCACAGGGACCGGAGCTAGTGCCGTTGACCGAGGCGATGTGGCTACCCCGAGGACGCAGGGACGAGAGGTTCAGCCCGAAGCCGCCGCCTCGGGCCATGATCTCGACGGCCAACTTGAGGTTGTCGAGGATGCCGGCGCGACTGTCCTCCGGCTCCGGCAGGACGAAGCAGTTATAATAGGTGACCGCACGACCAGTTCCAGCGCCGGCCAGGATGCGGCCGCCCGGGACGAAGCGAAAGTTGCGCATCGCATCATTGAACCGGTCCGCCCAGAGGCGCCGTTTTTCTTCGGTCGGCTCCGCGGCGGCGATCGCCGAAGCGACGCGCCACCACATCTCCTCCGGCTGGCGCTCGACCAGGTTCCCAAGCGGGTCTTTCAAGGCATAGCGATCCAGGAAGATGCATTCCTGAAGGCTCGTCCACGACGACACAGGCTTCCTCCCGTTCGTCATTGGTGTCGAGCAATTCGATTTCGTCATCGTTGCCTCATCTCTCAACGAGCTTGTCCACGCCTTCGTTGAGCTGGCCGTGGTCGACCAGCCAGCGCGCAAAGCGGAGGCGTTTCTGCTCGTCGGTCATTTCGCGAAATCCGCCGCGCAGGTAGCGCAGCTTGAGCGCTACCAGGCGGTCGGCTTCGCGCGTGGAGAATCCCGACGCCCGCAGGGCGAGCGCCGTCGCGGTCGGACCAAGCGTCCAGAAATCGCTCATCGAGCCTTCTCTTCTACCCCATCACCAGATTGACCTCCTTTTCTCTCGTGACTTCGTGGCGATCGATCGTGGCGATGATCGCCGGGCACCGGTTGCCGGATGCGGGAGAGCACGCCCTTTAGTCATCCAACGTCGGCGTGGCGGTGCCACCCACCGGTCGGTTCGAGTCGTTCGCGGGAGAGCACGCTCGTCGGTGGGCAAGAGCGCCCGCCAGTATCCCACGCGACCCCGGGTCACAACCGGACCCGTCGGCCTCTCGGATCGGGCCGAAAGAACTTTCACATGTTCTCAGCCTACGCGGCCCGAGCTACTTACCAGCTACATCTCGGCTACGTGAGAGCCACTCTTTGACCACTTTCGAGGATTCATTCCCGGACACGAATGGGTCGGCAAGACCATGGCTCTGTCCGACCGCGCCGAGGGAAGATAGTTATCACCGGAGGCTCCGGAGGAAGTCGAATTTCACCATGCCGGCCGAGGGGCATGGGCGACCACTTTGCCCAGGCCGGTCGCCAAATTCTCGCGTGAATTGGTCTTACTTTCTGGATCTCATGACCACGTTATCCGTGCTGTGCGCAGACACGTTGGATTGCTCTTCATTCGTCGTCAGAAAGGCTCCTGTGCCTCCGTTCAAACTTGGCCCGATCCCATCGCCCGTCGAGGTGTGTCATGCGCCAAGGACGTTCGGAATCATTCGGCGCTGGCCCAATCGGTGTGACGTCGTCACTGTCGGCAATCTCCGATGTCACGTCCGCTACTACTTCGAGCCGCAGATAATCGATGTGGCGAAGATCGAGACTCACCTTTTCACATCAAGCCACTCGTCTTATGCTCCCGTTGTGATGACGCGGGGCAATGGCCAGACTTTGCCGCATCCGACCGCCTGCCGCACTATCCGGATGAAGAGGGGAGATGGTACGGACCGTTGTCATCACGGGCGCCGAGTCAGGGATTGGGAATGTGACGGCTGAGTTCGTCGAGAGGCGGGGGTGGAGACCGATTCGGGTCGACCTCATGGAGGGCGACGTCTGCGCCAACCTCGCGGCAACGGAAGGCCACGTGCCGATGGTCGAGCGCGTGACGACCCTGGCCGGTGGCCGCCTCGACGCGGTCATCGCCTGCGATGGCCTGACGTTGCCCCACCCGATCACGCTGCAGGTCAACTACTTCGGAATGGTTGCCACGCTGGCGGGGTTGCGTCCCCTACTCGCCAAGGGCGCGAATCTGCGCGCCGTCGCGATCTCCTCCCGGGCGCTGCTCATGCCCAACGACCCAGTGGTCGTCGCCGCGTGCCTGGGTGGCGATGAGGCGAGTTCGGTCGCTACCGCCGAGGGGAAAGGCGAGGTGGATAACGCCCTGTCGAAGCGTGCGCTGACCCGCTGGATCCGGCGGAACGCCATCAATGGGGAGTGGGCCAGGACCAGCATCCGGCTCAATGCCATCGCGCCGGGCATGGTCGCCACTCCGATGACCGCAGCAATGCGCCACGACCCCACTCAGAGACGGGGGTTGAATCAAGCGATGCCGATGCCCATCGGCCAGGTTGCGCACCCTGAGGAGACCGCCGAGTTGCTCGCCTGGCTCGCAAGTCCGGCGAAGAAATCTTGCGAGAGCATCGGCCGGAAAAGTGGGGCTCTCCAAGTGGGTGAACGCAAAAAGGTCATCGGATTCGACGATCCTAATCGGATCTCCGGGGAACTCCGCGTGCGAATGGCGCGAACACGTCGGCTCGTCCACTGATTGCAAGCCCAAGGCTGGACTTCCAGCCATCGACGGCTTCCGGTCGGCCCGGCCACTTTCACACCGCGCAGCAAGGCACGAGCGCCGCGGCGAGCTCGGGCAGTCATGGTCGCGCTTCGGGCGAGGGATACCCTTCATCAACCGTGTGCAACTGTTCGAGCGTTGGCCGGACACGGGTCAGGAGGAATGCCAGCTTCTGCCAGAGCAGGTGCTTCACCGGCTGCTGCAGGGACGCGACGCGGCCGCTTGCCGGTAGCATCTCGCGCTGGACCAGGCCAAGCTGGCGAAGATTGACGTAGGACGAACCGAAGTGCCCGTCGCGGGCGGGGAGGGGATAGAAGATCGCCGGACAGCGCTCCGGGTGGTTCCACACGAATCCCCTCAGGCCATTGGCGTTCGGAAGGGCGAACAGGTCCCAGAGAGGCGCGATCAGCCGCAGGGCGTGATCCCTCGCCGGCTCCGCGTAGTCGCAGGTATAGGACAGCAGCATAACGTACCCGATGCCGACCACCGGCTCGTCGACGATCGGTCCGAGGTCGAGGACATCGCGGCTGGGCGCGGAGTGCGCGTAGATCGGGCCATCGTACGCGGTCGCGATGCTGCCCGGCAGGCGCAACGTCCGTTCGGGGGAGAGGGAGAGCAACGGATCACCCGGCGCGACGAGCGCGCCGCCAAGGAAGATGTCGCCCGTCTTGATCGGCTCGTCCGGCGTGGGAGTCCGATAGTACGCAGCGGCGTCGGGGGACGGCACGCGCGCTTACTCGCCGTACTCGCGCGCTAGCGCTTCGATCTGAGCCGGCGTTGGCTCGGCAATGGTGCGATCGTGCAGGCCCCCGACGAACTCGTCCACTGCCTGGCGGGTGAAGCGCCGATGTCCGCCGGGAAGGCGGATGTGCTCAATCAGGTTCTGGTCGGCGTACCCGCGCAGAGTGTTGGGATGGATTCCAATGAGCCGCGCGACTTCGGCCGTGGACAGATATTCGGTGCTCTGGGACGTTGATTGAAGGCCGATCATGGCAACCTCCTCCCTCAAGGGACGCGTGACGACATCATGCACTCTCATGGTATTCCCGCAATGGAGTTTTTGTCAAACTATGGGAGAAATATGGATTATGTAGCTTTCTAGGTCTAATCTTTCACCTATGCCAGCCCGCGCGATTTCGGAGAAGCGCTTACGCGGTCACGCTACGAGGGAACTCGCCGAGGTGCGCGAGGTTTCCTGCATGGAGACCCTGACCCAGAATCTCTTGCGTATGGCCACGCCGCAACGTAACCTTACCGACCACGCCGACCATCGGATCCTCAAGCTCACCCGCACCGTTTGCAAGCTGATCGCCTCCGACCTGATCGGGCTCTCCCACGTCACCGAGGCAGTTCACGATTGGCCAAGAGAGAGTGCGAAGCTTGCCTGATGCGTCGGTCAATGGAGCCTGGAATACAACCCGAGACGATATAATCTCAAGAGGAAGGCAGCAAAATGGACAAGACCCGGCTATTTCTCGTCCTGTCCACACAGGACCCGTCACGGCTGCTCGACCTGCTCAGTGCAGCCTATGACGAAATGGATTTCGACCAGCGACAGGCGACCTTCGGCCGCTATGTTGAGATATTGCCTTCGGCGCCAGTTGATGGCGAAACACGGGTGAAGGAAGTCGAGGCATTCCGCCAGGAATCGATCGACGGTGGATACTACGCGCCGTTCGACATGAACTCGCGCAACAACACGCACGTCCCGGACGAGACCAAGGAATGGTTCGCGCGTCTGGGGGAATTGATCGAGGCCAGTAGCCAGCTGACCGTGGGGAGCGACCACACCCACGCCGTCGCCTGCTTCGGGATGCTTTACGAGCTGATCGGCGCCATGGAGCGGGGCGAGGAGATCGTCTTCGCTGAAGAGTACGGCAGCTGGATGATCCCTGGGGACGAGAAACAGTACGTTGCTGCGTACATGACATCTCTGGCCGCGACCTCGACGCCGGACGAGTTCACGAAAATAGCGTTGCTGCTCATTCGACGCGACAGCCGGCAATCGTTCACGACCGACGCGTACGCTTCTGCCGTCCGTACTGCGACCCAAGTCCAGAAAGCGCAGCTAGAAATGGAGATTCAGCGCCAGCACATCCGAACGGGACGAGACGCCTGAGTTCGAGACCAGACGAACCACTCCGCGGGGCTCACTCCCGGTCGACGATGGGCATCAGGTAGCGCTCGTTGACCCGGACCTGCGTGACGCCAAGGAAGCGCGCCTCGCCAATGGCGATGAACCCCTAACGCGCGCCGGCCACGATCGATGCGGAAGGGCCGTCGGGCCCGTCGGCTTCATCGGCGGGCGGCTGGGAAGTAGCCCCGGGCTACCAGAGGAGCGTGAACACGCTGGCGGCGACGATCGCGCCCAGGGAAGCTCCCGCGATCACCTGGGCGGACGTATGGTCGCCCAGCGTGACGCGCGCCCAGCCAACCAGCGCGACGAGGGCCAAGAGTGGCAGGAGGATCGGTCCGAAGACGAGGACGAGGATCACCACGTCTCCGGCCACGACCGCCGTATGAATGGAGATCTTCCAGCGCAGTGTGATGAGCAGCGAAACTAACAGGCCGACGAACATCGCCGCGATCAGAGCGACCAGCTCCCGCGGCGCACCGAGCACCGAAAGCACGACGAGCGCCACGACCACCGCGCCGACCCCAATCAGCATGGGCAGAGGCCGCTGTGCGCGTACCCCGACGTGGCGGTCGCTCAGCCGGCGACGACGCACGCCACGCAGGACGTAGAACAGGGGCACCGGAATGATCATCAGAACAGCCAGGAGCCCCCAGGCCAGCCCGGCCAGGATCGTTGGCCCACTGTGTGCGGCGACGACGACCAGGAGCGCGGCCACCACCGGGGCGGGGGCGAACACCTCGGTCGCGAGCCGGGCCACGCGGAGCCGTCGCGTCTGCTGGTGCGAGCCAGATCCCGTCGATCCCACACTCTCGCGCATCATCACGACGCACCCGTCTTTTTCAGCGTTCTCACATGGATCCCGGCGCGCCCGGTGCGGACGAGCGGCGAGTTCGCCCATGCGTCCGCGACGCCTTCCAGGGCCGCTACCTCGGTTGCGAGATCACTCCCCCCGAACGGGATGAGCGCGCTCCACGGCTGCTCCATCGGTCGTCCCTCCCCTTTGGCCGCCAACGCTGCTGCCAGGCTCATCCCGGCGACGACCACTTCGGTCTCTCGCGGCGGCAAGCCGGCGCTCGCGCAGCGCCGACGGGCCTCCTCGGCCACCTGCGGATCGACGAAGGGTCGCAAGGCAAGACAGCCATCGCGAATCTCGACGACCCGCCGGTGCAAGCGAAAGCTCAGATCCCGCGGATCCAGGTCATCCAGGACCGCCGACCGCGGCGGAGAAAGCGCGATCTCCGGGCTGGCTTGATATAACGCTCGCCAGAGCGGCGTGAGGCGCCGGTACGTCCGATACCGCGGGAGCCACTCCACGAGCTTCGGAATGCCGACGCGCGGTCCCCACGCGGGCATGGTACACCCGATGAGCATCAGCGTCACCGCGCTCGCCTCGAAGAGCTGGGTGACGAGCAGGTCGCGGGGAATCGGGTCGGTTCCTCCAAAGAAGTGGGGCAGGCTGACTCGGAGCGTCTCATTCAGGACGTAGCCCAGGCCCAAGACGCCGCCGAAAGCGTCCACGCGCAAGCCGAGCCGGAGCGCGGGGCGCTCGACCAGATTCGCATAGCGCCAGGACAGAAAGACGATCGCACCCAGCGCCCAGCCCAGGTACGCCAGGAAGACGAGACGATACTCCAGGACGAACGGGGCGTCCGCGTAGCGCCCCACGAAGTCCGCGGCCTCCCGGTGGACGGGGGCGAGCGCGAAGAATCCGGCGAGGAGGATCAGCGAGGCTGCGAGAAAGGAGGCGCTCCACCCGATCCGCAGCCGAGCACGCTGGTCGGGGTAATTCAAGTGAAAGAGGAAAGCCTGGACCTGCCAGCCCGCGACGAGGATCAGCGCGTTCCCCAGCAGGCGCGCGAGGTTGGCGACGCCGATCATCCCGTCGATCGCCGCGTAGCCGGCCGGGGTCAGCACGCTCAGGGAAAGCGCGAGGAAGAGCAGACTCAGCCAGAACGCGCGGAAGGCGGCATCGTGACGCCGACGCAGCAGCGCTGGGAACGTGTAGCCGACGGCGACCCAGGCGAGACCGGCCGGAAACCAGATCAGGACGTCGCGGATCATCCGGGATTCTCGGGCTCACGAGGCTGCGCAGCGGCGATCCGCTCACGCAGCCACGCCGTCTCGGCGTCGAGAGTCAAGGTCCCGGGGTCCGGCAGACTTCCCGCTCGCTCGAGCAGCATGGTCGCGAGGACTTCCGCCTCGCGTTCCTCGTCGGTCGAGTAGGCGGCACGCTGGAGCATGAGACGAATGGTCGCGGGGTCAAGGTCGGAGAACAGGTTCGTCGGGAAGGGCACGTCTTCCACGGGAGGAGGACGATGGGCGCAGACGACGTGGGCAAGCTCGTGGAGGATGATGTGCAGCTGGTGGAGCGGACTGGTTTCCTCCGCGTAGAAGACGTAATCCGCAGTCGCCGTGGCCGCCCAGAAGCCGTGGGGGCCGAGGCCCGCCGCGACCGGGCGCACGTGCAGGGGGCGACCGCGACGTTCCGCGAGCAGCGCGCAGAACCGCTCGAGATCGAAGGGAACCGGGAGCGCGAGATCATGCAATCGTGCTGCGCACCGGCGGCGCAGTGCTGGAAGATCGTTCACCATGCGTGCCTCGGGTCAGAATTGGTGATCGCCGATCCGTCGGTCGGTCTGACGGCCTGGTCGTATGGATCGCCGACTAATCTCGATCGTCGCGCGGTAGTCCGCCCTCCGGTGGTTCCGCGAGGCGCGAACGCTTGCCATCTCGGAGCGCTTCCAGGTCGCGGACCCACTCCACCATCTCGGCGATCTTCGACAGACTTTCCGCCGAGAGCCCGAACGCGCGCAAGGCGATCTGGCGCACCGAGCTATCGCGCAGCGCGGCCAGGAGCTTGAGCTCGGCATCGATGTGCTCGGTGACGTCGTCGTCGAAAAAGTACGCGGGCGGGACGCCGAAGAAGTCGGCGAGGGCCTCGAGGTGCTTCTTCGTGGGATTCTCCCTCACCCCTTTGCGCAACTGCCAGAGGTAGGTCGCCGAGATCGTCGGTCCACCGCGCCCACGGATCGCCGCGGCGACCTCTTCGTTGCTGTACTCGCCGCGACCAGAGGGGTGGATGGTGTGAAAGAGGTGGTTCACCTTCTCCGCTAAGCTCCTGCGGCTGACCGATCCCCCGTCTGACATCCGTCCCTTTCCTTTTGTGCCTTGTCCTCGACGGCGCTCACCCGGGTGATGAACCCATCTCGACTACAGTGTATCACTCCGGAAAACTCTCGTAAATCTGAATTGAAATCTGGGGTCCAAACTGGTTGACTCTACGGCCAAACTTGAGTTATTCTGGAGGAAGGATCAAATGTAGCTGAAATGAATCTGGGTTAGTTTGGAAGACGGGGTGAACCTGAACCGGACGTGAATTCTCGATTTCTCTCACCGACCAGGTGCTTCGGCGGCGGCACGTCCTCGACTGGCGAGCAATCGACCGGTTTCGCGTGGGGACGTGGCCCTTGTTCCTCGGACGGCGAGATCGGTCATCACTCGTCCGTGATTTGGTCTGGGCCACCCCGTACATTCTGGGACGATGGACCGACATTATGTTAGGACATGATGTTGTGATGGGATCCGCCGGTAGCCGGCGTATGAATGGACGGACGTGAGTTGGCTGCCGCACGGGCGAAGCGGGCGGGAGTCGTCCCGCGTTCGAGCCGGACGCGTGTCCATGCACGACGACGGAGTTGAAAGATGAGCGCGACCACTCTCACCCCGAGCCGCGCCCTGCGCCAGCCACGCCAGGTGGACTGGCGGGCGATCGTGGGCGTTCTCCTGATGCTCCTGACGACGACGGGCTCGTTCCTCTTCTGGACGATCTCGTCCGACACCCGCGCGGTTCTCGTCGCCACCCGCGACGTCCCGGCCGGGGCGACCCTCGGGTCGCAGGACCTGGCGACGGCCCGGGTCCGGGTCGACGACGCGATCTACCAGGCGGCGATTCCGGCCGCCGCGGAGAGCTCTCTCGTCGGCCGTCAGCTCACCGAGCCGATTCACGCGAATCAGCTCCTCGCCCAGGCCCAATTCTCCGGTGGGCGACACCTGACGGCGGGCCAGGTCGCGCTCACGATCCCGATCAGCCCGGATACGGCGGTGGGTGGGACGCTGCGCGCGGGCGACCAGGTGGAGGTCCTTCTCACCACGAACAAAGGCAAGCCGGAGGCGCGGACGACGGTGGTGTTGCCGCGCGTGACGGTCTACGACGTCGGATACGCGCAAACCCTCGCCGCGGTCGGTACGTCCTCGTCCGACCAGGCGGCGAACCCCGGCCAGGTCCGCTGGCTCACGCTACGAGTCAGCCAGGACCAGGCGGTGCAGCTCGCCCAGGCGAAGTGGGCGGGTGAGCTCGACGTGGCATTGCTGCCACCAGGACCAGACGAGGCTGTCAATGGCGGAGGAGCCCAACCGAAACCGTAGCGCGGACGTCCCCGGTCGCGGCGATGGCCTGACCCCGCCGGCGTTGCGGGTGGCCGTCGGCCTGGGCGATGCCGAACGCGAGCGAGCGCTATTGCGTGAGCTGAGCGACGACGACGTGCTGAGCGTCACCGCGCGGTGCCTGGCGGCCGACGAGGTTCTCGGCTACGCGGAGAGTGGGCGCATCGACGCAGTGGTGGTCGCGGCCGACCTGCATCGCTTGAGCCGCAGCGCCCTGGACGCCCTGGCACGCACGCGCCTGCCCCTGGTGCTCCTGGCGACGCCTGCCGACGACGCCCGCTGGGGGTGGTTCCCAGGCCCGGTTCTCCCCCTCGACGCCACGCCGGAACTGGTCCGGAATGCCCTCCTCGCCGGCGTCCGGGGCGAACGAATCCGTCCGGTGGCACCGGCGAGCGCGCCAGCGCCACGCATCGCGGCGGAACCGTCCGCCCGGCACGAGGAATCGACCGAGGTGACGACGCTCGGGGTCGTAAGCGGCCCGGGCAGTCCCGGCCGCACCCTCGTCGCGGTCAACCTGGCCGCCGCCCTCGGCGCGGCGGCCCCGACGGTGCTCGTGGACGCCGACCTGGCCGGTCCGAGCGTCGCGGCGTGTCTCGACGCCGATCCCACGCGCAACCTCTTCATGCTCGCTCACGCCGATCCCCGGACGCCCCGGGAGTGGGACCGCGCGCTCGCCGAGGAGGTTCAACCCCTCGACTCGCGCAGCCCGCACGGCGTCGTCCTCTGCGGCGTGCCCAAGCCGGAGATGCGCGCGGGCGTCTCGGACGCCTTCGTCGAGCGGCTGCTCGCCGAGCTCGAGCGGCGCTATCGCTTCGTCGTCCTCGACCTCGGAGTGGACCTTCTCGGCGCGAACGCTGGCCTCCATCGCCTCGCAGTCGCCCGGAGCCAGCGCCTCCTCTTCGTCACCGACGCGGACCTCGTGGGGCTCTGGCACGCGCGCGTCGGGCTCGGGGCCCTCTCGGGTCAGCCGGGCATCGACACCGACCACCTGGCCCTGGTCATCAATCGCCACGACCGCCGGTTCCACCACCGCCGCAGCGAGATCGAATGGGCGCTCGGCCTCCCGGCCGCCGCGGTGATACCCCACGATCAGTCGGGCATCCAACGCGCGCTCCAGGCGCAGCGTCCCGTCGTCCTCGACCGGCGCAGTCGCGCGGGACGGGCGTTGCTCGATCTCGCCGAGCGCCTCCACGGCGACCGCCTCCGCCTTCCGCCAGAGCCGGCCCCGGCTCGCCGGCTTCGCTGGCCGCGTTGGAAGCCGAGGCTCCCCCTCGCGCTGCCCGTTTTCGCGCGCCGCGTTCGTGGAAAGCAGAAAGGAGAACCGCATGCGTGCGACACCGCCGCCACCAGTTAACCGAACGACGCAGACCGATCGGAGCATTGAGCGGTCCTTGCGGGACGAGGCCCGGGAAGAGCTCGGTCGACTGCTAAGCGACCGGCAACTGCTCGCGCCCAGTCCGGAGGACGAGGCGCGCATTCGCGCCCTGATCCGCGAGCGGGTAGCCGCCTATCAGCGGCGCGCGGCGACGACCAATGGTATCCTCCTCGCCAATCCCGAGGGGATGGAGCAGCGCCTCTTCGATGGGCTGCTACGTCTCGGGCCTCTCCAGACTTTGATGGATTCGCCATCAGTCGAGGAAATTTTGGCGAACGGGCCGCATCGTATCTTCGCCATCGAGGACGGCCGCAAGCATCTCGTCCAGGATCTCTCTTTCGAGGACGACGACGAGCTGCGGCAGTTAGTGAAGCGGCTGATCGGGCCGCTCGGCCGGCGGCTCGACGAGTCCTCGCCGATGGTCGACGCCCGCCTGCCCGATGGCTCCAGACTCAACGCGGTGATCCCGCCGGCGGCAGCGCGCTGGTGCTGCGTCACCATCCGGAAGTTTCTCCTCCGGACTCACCGGCTCGAGGATCTCATCCGCCTCGGCACCCTGCCCGAGCCCGCCGCGCACTTCCTCGACGCGGCGGTCCAGGCCGGGGTCAACATTCTGGTCAGCGGGCCGACCGGCGCGGGGAAGACGACGCTGTTGAACGCTCTCGGAGCGTCGATCGCCTCGCCGGACGAGCGGGTCGTGACGATCGAAGAGACGCCCGAGCTGCAGCTCGAACGGCAGCTTCCCGATTGCGTCGGGCTGCAGGCGCGCACCAGCAACGTGGAGGGCGTCGGGGAAATTCGGATCCGCGACCTGGTGCGCAACGCCCTAAGAATGCGGCCATCTCGGATTATTGTTGGCGAAGCAAGAGGTCCAGAAGCCCTCGACTTATTGCTTGCTATGAACACCGGGCACGAAGGCAGCCTGGCAACCATCCACGGAAACACCCCGCGCGATGCCCTGGACCGCCTGGTGACCCTGGCGATGATGGCCGAGGAACGCCTCTCCGGCGAGGCGCTGGCCAAGATGGTGGCCCACACGATCGAGCTGGTCATCCAGCTCCGCTTCGAGACTCGGAGCGGGAGACGGCGGGTGAGCAGCATCTTCGAGGTGACCGGGCTGGAAGCGACGGCGAGCGGGTATCCGGTGATCAGTGGCCAGGAGCTCTGGGCGCTCGATCCCGAGCGCGATCGGCTCGCCTGGACCGGGATCCCGCCCCGGTGTCTGGCCAAATTCGAAGCGAAAGGTATCCCGTACGCGCTGCCGCCCTCCGAAGCGAGTCGCGCGTGATCCGGGGCAGCGAGCGGCGGTGCTCGCCGCGCGGGTGGAAGACGGTCCCCGGCGACGTCGCGGGCAAGTAGTTGAAAAGTAGCGGAAAAGTGGCCGTGACGTCGCTGCCACGTGGCGGGAAAGTAGCGGAAGGTGCGTAGAGTCGGATCAGGAAAGGAGGCGACAACGTGATCGCGCTGGCGCTGTCGATTGCTCTGGGGCTGAGCGTGCTGTTGGTCTACGAAGGCCTGACCAACCCGGGCGAGCCGGATCCCGATGGTCGGCGCCTCGACCGAGTTCGGGACTTCCTGATCCAGGCCGGCCTGCGCGAAGTGACCCCCCGGGACTTCGTGCTCTTCTCCGTGGGCTCGGGGCTGCTGGTCGCTGTTCTCGCCCAACTCGTCTTGGGCTGGCCCATCCTCAGCCTGCTCGGCTTCGGGCTCGGGCTGGGCGCACCGTTCGCCTATTACGTCCAGCGCCACGATCGGCGCCGGCGGGCGATCCAGGGCGCCCTCGCCGAGGCGATCGCCCAGCTTCGGGACGGGATCCGGACCGGCCTGTCGATCCAGGAAGCCCTGGCGGGACTGGCGCGCCACGGGCCGGACGCGCTCCGTCCTGAGTTCGCACTCCTCACCCGGGACATGCGCCTGGCTGGCTTCGAGCCGGCGCTCCTCGCCATGCGCGACCGGCTGGCCGATCCCCTCTTCGATATCGTGACCGCTGCGTTGCTGCTCAACGACCGCCTCGGGGGCCGCAACGTGAGCCAGATCCTGGACAGTCTCGCGACGGCGACCCGCGCCGAGCTGCGGGTCCAACGCGAGCTTCGTGCCTATCAGGCGCGCAACGTCCTTTCGGCCCGGATTGTCGCCGCGGTGCCGGTCGTCGTCCTGATCGGGGTCCGGGCGATCAGCCCGCGCTACCTCGCGGTGTTCGACGACTGGTCGGGGCAGGTGATCCTGGCCCTTTGCGTCGTCAGCGTCGTCGTCGGTTACCTGGCGATGCTCTGGATCAGCCGGCTCCCCGACGAACCGAGGGTGCTGCCGTGATGCTACCGTTCGCCGTCGACTTGAGTCAAGTGCCCGTGCCGGTGCTCCTGTGGCCGCTGCTCTTCGGCCTGGGCGCCTATCTCGTGCTCGTGTCACAGCCGATCGGCCGCCCGAAGCCGGATCTCGTCGAGCGGCTCCGGCGCCTCGACGTCGATGAACGCATCCGCATGGATCTGGGACGCCGCGACGCCCGTCCGCTCTTCGCCTCGCGGGTCCTCGAGGCGCTGTTGCGCCCGATCCTCGACGACGCCGGGCGGTTCTGCGCGCTCGTCCTGGGCCGCCTCGGCCTGGCGGGAATATCGGACCTCGAAGGCCGGCTTCAGGTCGCGCGCCCCGGAGTCGGGACGATCCAGTTCCTCGGCGAGAAGGTGGCGACGGCCCTGATCGGGCTGGCCATCTTCCCGCTAATGAACGCCGTGGAAGTCCACCCGTTCGGGACCTGGCCGCTCTGGACGCTCGTCTTGGGTGGAGTGACCGGCTTTCTCGCCCCGGACTGGGAGATGGAGCGCCGGCTCGCCGCGCGCCGCCTGGCGTGTCTGATGGAGCTGCCGACGATGCTCGATCTGCTCACCATCGCTTGCTCGGCCGGGCTTTCCTTGGAGCAGGCGTTGGGCCTGGTCGCGCGGCAGAGCGAAGGGGTCGTCGCCCGGGAGCTTCAGCGGGCGGTGCGGGAGATGGCGCTGGGCCAGCGCTCCCTGGCCGCGGCCCTCGACGCCATCGCCGAGCGCAACGCCATCCCGGAGCTCACGCAGTTCGTCGGCCGGACCCGGGCGGCCTACGACCAGGGAGCCCCGCTGGTCCAGAGCCTGACGATCCAGGCGGAGGCGCTCCGCGAGCAGAAACGGCTACGGATCGTCGAGGAAGGTGGGCAGGCGAGCGTGCGCATGATCTTACCCGTGGCCCTGTTTATCCTGCCCGTCCTCTTCGTCGTGCTCCTGGTCCCGGCTGCGGTGGAGCTGCTCCACCTGGGCGGGTGAAGTCATCGAAGTGGCGTCCGAGAGAATCGGCGCCAAAACAGAACGTGCGAAGCGCGTTAAGGAGGTTCATCGAGATGGCCATACAGGTTGTGGTGGTATGGATCGGGGTGGCGCTCCGGCGCGGGCGCAACAGCGTCGCCCACTTCGCTCCGGTGGCGATGGCAAGAATCCAGTCCGGCCAGTCGATGGTCGAATACGCGGTGATCGTCGCGGTGATCGCGATCGCTTGCCTCGCGGCCGTCCAGGCGGCGGGAAACGGCATCGCGGGAGTCTTCCAGCGCATTCTGAGCTCGATCTCAGGGATCGGGTAGCCGTGGCGATGGTCGGGGATCGAGCAGCGCGTCATCTCATCCGAGGGCAGGCGATGGTCGAGGTGGCCCTCGCCTTCCCCCTCCTGGTCCTGGTCGCCCTCGGCCTGGTGCAGTTCGCGCTGTACGTTCACGCCGAGAACGTGGTCATCGGCGCGGTTCAGGACGGGGCGCGGGTCGCGGCGGATTCCGACCAGACCGTGTCCGACGGGATCGCCGACGCCCGAACGATCCTCCAGGCTGGCCTCGGCGCCACGGCATCCTCGATCGCGGTGCAGGGGAGCGACGACGGCCAGGAGGTCACGATCAGTGCGACCGGGAGCTTGCCGACGATGCTGCCCGGGGGCACGAGCGTGTCGCTTCCGCTCAAGGCTCAGGCGAGCGTGAGCAAGGAGAGTTTCGTGGTGGGACCAGGTGGATAGGCAGCGCGCGCCAGGTTGGCGCGCCGGGATCGGTTGGCAGCGAGGTCAGGCGCTCGTCGAGACGGCGCTGGTCCTCCCCCTCCTCCTGGTCCTCGCCTTCGGGGTGATCGGGGTCGGACGGGTGACTCAGGCGCGGATGGGCGTGGACGCGGTCGCCCGGGAGGCGGCCCGCTCCGCCGCGCTCGCGAGTGATCCGGGGAACGCGTTGAGCCAGGGAACCGCGCGGGGCCAGGCGGTCGCGGCGGGTTACGGGCTGACCAACGGCTCTCTCCAGCTCGCGGTCGACGTGGGCCAGTTCGACCCGGGCGGCGAGGTTCAGGCCAGCGCTGGCTACACCGTCTCGTTCGGCGATCTCCCGCTGCTGGGCTGGGCCCAGCTTGCCGTGAGTAGCACCCACGCCGAGCGGATCGATCTCTATCGAAGTCGGTGGACGGCGGGGAGCGGCACGTGAGCGGAACGCACGGAGGTAGAGGGAATAGCGTTCAGCGGGGCCAGGCGATCGTGTGGGTGGCGGTGATGCTGCCGCTCTTCCTGTCGGTGATTGGTCTGGCAATCGACGGCGGAGTCGTCTTCGACAGCCGCCGGGAGGCCCAGAACGTCGCCGATAGCGCGGCGCGGGCGGGAGCGATGCAGATCGACCAGTCGACCTACCGGACGAGCGCGGGTCAGACCGTCGTGCTCGATCCAGCCAGCGCGGAGCGGGACGCGGCCGTGTACGTGAGCAGCCAGGGGGCGGGGCTGACCGCGACGGTGTCCACCGATCCCCGGCGGGTCGTTGTCACCGTCCATCGCGCCGTTCCGACGAGCTTTCTGCGCATCGTCGGGATCACCACAGTCCAGGTCTCGGCGACTGCGACGGCGGAGGTGCAACATGGAATTACCAAGGGAAGCTCCTCGTAAGGAGCACGAGAGGGTCATGGACGAGAACGGTACCACGCCCGAATCCAGTAAGATGCGCCACGTGCGCGCGGGCCTCCCCTACAATGCGGTAGGCGCGGCCCTGCTCGGCGTGGTGCTGGTCCTCCTGGGAGCTGCGTTCTTCCTTAATAGCCGATTGCGGCCGCCGACGACGATTGAGACGCCGATTGCGGTACAAGCGCCTCGGCCTGCGGTCGCGACACCGTCGGCCATCCCGACCGCGGCAGCAGCGAGCGTCTCGCCATCGCTGACGGCGACGCCGTCGATAGGCTCGCCAACCGCCGAATCCACCGCCCAGCTCCCTCCCGGCGTCCACGTTGCGAACACACCCGAAGAGCGAGAGATTGAGCAAGCCTACTTGAAGTATTGGCAGGTCTACAGTGACGCCGTTCTCAATCTCGATACGAGCCACCTTCACGAAGTGCTGGCTGGACCCGCACTGCAGTGGGTGACCGACGAGGTCAACGGCCTCAAGGCTCGGGGGCATCCCGCCAAGATAGACGTGCAGCATGCGTACGGATTCTCTCGTGTCACCGAGACCAGCGCGACGGTGGTCGATCAGTATGTGAGTCGGAGTGTGTATCTTGATCCAACCACGCAACAACCCCTGCCACGAGCGGGCAGTCCCACGCGCGTTCTCCAGAGCTTCGATTTCCAGAAGATCAACGGAGTTTGGAAGATCGTCGGAGGCACTCGACAAGACCTCGGGGAGGCAGGCTCATGAAGAGCGTTCTGCTCTCCGCGATGTTCCTTGGAGTAACTCTT
>DATLRG010000573.1:0-2563 GCA_035534795.1 Chloroflexota bacterium | reverse complement strand
GGGCCACCGGGCCCCCAGCCACCCCCGATCACCTCCCTTCATCCTCAAGGGCGCCCGAATCTCGCTCCACCGGAGACAGCGCATGTCGGAAGGCCTGATCGGACGCACCCTCTTGCACGGGGAGTATCGTCTGACCGGCATTCTCGGGCGCGGCGGGATGGCCACGGTTTACCGAGCGCATTCCTTGTCACTGGACACCGACGTCGCGGTGAAGATCCTCGCCCCGCGCTTAGCAGCCGATCCGGGCTTCCGCGAGCGGCACCACGACGAGGCCCGCAGCCTGGCGCAGCTTCACCACCCGAATCTGGTCGAGGTCCATCACTATGGCGAGGAGGACGACCTCGT
Organism: Chloroflexota bacterium; assembly: GCA_035534795.1. Classification (GTDB taxonomy): domain Bacteria; phylum Chloroflexota; class UBA6077; order FW602-bin22; family CADDYW01; genus JAJPKB01. Next base: position 2,218 of record DATLRG010000573.1, on the reverse strand, counting down.
CTACATCGTCTTGCGACTGGTACCCGGCGGCACGCTCAAGAACCGCTTAGCCGCGGTCGGCGGCGCGTTGGACCTCCTGACCACCGCTCGCCTGATCAGTCAGGTTGCCGATGCTCTCCAGCTCGCGCACGACCGAGGACTGGTCCACCTCGACATCAAACCGGCCAACATTTTGCTGGGGCGCAGCGATTGGCCGCTCCTCGCCGATTTCGGCATCACCCGAGCGGTCAAGAACGTCCAGAGCTCGCACGGGACCCAACGCATGGCCGGCACCCCACTCTACATGTCGCCCGAGCAATGCCGGTGCGGTCCCGTCGATGGGCGCAGCGACCAGTATTCCCTGGCGAGTACCGCGTTCGAGCTGCTGACCGGCCGACAGCCCTTTCAAGCCGAGACTACCGAGGCGCTGCTGCAGCATCAGATCGAAGATCCGCCGCCGCGCCCGCGCGAGATGAACCCGGGAATCCCTGCCCCAGTCGAGGACGTCCTGCTGCGCGCGCTAGCAAAGTCTCCTGACGATCGCTACCCGTCGATGCGGGACTTCGCCGCCGCCTTCACCGACGCCGCCGAACGGACGCGTGCCGTCAGCCTCGAGACGAAAGCAGCCGTCTCCGGGATCGCGCCCAACTTGCTCGCGGTCGTGGCGCTGCTGTTGCTGGGTCCGCTCCTGGTCTCACTACTCCCCGGCGGTGCTTCCCTCGGGACGCACCTGCCGCTGTCCTGGCCGTTTCAGCTCGTGGTCTCGATCCTGGTCGCGGGACTACTCCTGGGCATGCGCTGGCACCTGATTGGTCTGCTCACGCGGCTCCTGAACTCTCTGTTTGACACCGTGCTCGGGCGAAGCAGCGATGTGGCGGGCCCTGGCGCGCAACCGCCCGGTCCCCTCGCGGTGAAGGCCTGGAGAAACGCCATCGTCGGGTCGGTCGAGGGGCTGCTGAACCTGGCGTATCTGCTGGTGGTCTACCGGCTGATCGCCGTGCCAGCGCTGGCGGCGGCTGGCGTTTTCCTCGATCCGGCCGTCGACCGCTTCGTCGCGACGGCGGTCGCCATCGTCGTCGTGGTCCTGGCACTTGGCATCGTGGTGGCGATCTATCGAGGTGGCGGACCGGTCGTCGCGGGTCTCACGCTCGGCGTCTGCTGGGCCTTCGCCAACGCTCTGCCAACCGCCGATGTCGCGACCGCCGGTGGTCTCTCGCTCGCCTGGACGGTCAAGGCAATCGTAGGCGTCGGGGTCCTGGTGATCCTTTTGGCGACTCGTCACCCGACCCAAACCTTGCTGCGTCGTCTCGCGTCAGGGTCGCTGGGTCCACTCGTAGCCGAGTTGCACGCCGGCGCAACTCCCGAGGAGGTCGGCCTGGCGCGCCGGCAGATCGAGGGCGTCATCGGTGCCGCCATCGATTTCATGTACCTCGTGATCGGCTACGCGCTCCTCCGCACCCCGCTGACAGAGGGCTTACAGAACCTGCTGGGCCTGGCGCCGGCGGCGATCCTCGTGTCAGGCGTGGCTGCGCTGGTCTGGTTCCTCCTGACCCTGCGTATCCGCGCGATCGCCGGTGGTGCGGGTCTCGCGCTCGCGATCCTGCTCGGCGCGCCACTCCTGGTCTCGCTTCCCTTTCTTGAATCGCGCATCCTCGGCGCGACGTGGCCGACCACGGCCGCGGTGTGGGTTGTCGGCACGGCGCTGGTCCTCACGCTGGCGGCCGTCCGAGGTCAGGTGCAGCGAGTCGGCCGTCAGGCCTTCGGTCCGATGATCGATCGCGGCCTGCTGGGCGCCACGCCTGCTCCGACCGAAGATCATTCGCAGCGCCGCGTGGGCGCGCTCGGGGACGTTGGAGGGGCTCTGCTCGACGTCGGCTACCTGGTGCTGGCCTATTGGATCCTGGGAGTCCCGGCGGCCGCGGCGATCGGAAGAACGACCGGGCGCGCCGCGGTTGGGAGTATTCTCCTGGCGTTGCTCGTTCTGGCGGCGATTGCCATCTTGCTCGGGCCAATTACGCGGGCGCTGCTGGCCGTCGAGGAAACCGGCGGTCCGCCCTGGTCCAGTCGGTTCCGCGCCGTCCCAGCAATCGCGGTGGCGCTGGTGGCGCTCGTGATCGGAGGCTGCGCCGCCGCACCGCTCGCGCTCGCGGCCCCGGACGTGACGGGTGGCATCGCGTTGCAGGCGCCAGCCGCTTCGACCGTCGTGGTCGACTGGGAGCACTGGCTCCCCTGGACCCCG
>DATLRG010000572.1:0-4239 GCA_035534795.1 Chloroflexota bacterium | reverse complement strand
CGTGGGCGGGGGCGCCCCGGCCAGCGTCGGCGCTTTTCGGGAGGTGTTTCAGGAAGGCGTGATCATCCCGGGGGTCAAGCTGGTCGCCAGCGGGACGATCGTCGACGACGTGTTCCGACTGATTCTCGCCCAGATCCGCAGCAAGCGCGAGACGGCCGGCGACCTGCGCGCCCAGATCGCGGCAAACGTCACCGGTACTCGCCGCCTCGGCGATCTCGTCGCCCGCCTGGGCCTGGACGTCGTCAACCTCTGCATCGACGCGCTGATCGACTACACCAACCGTCGCGTTCAGCTCGAGCTGGAAAAGCTGCCGCGCGGCTCGTTTTTCGCCCAGGGCTCCCTCGATAGCGACGGCTTCAGCGATCGGCCGGTGACTCTTTGTGCGCGGGTGGAGATCGATCGGACCGGCGTGCTCTTCGACCTGAGCGGCTCGGATCCGCAGCGACGCGCGCCGGTCAACTCGACCTTCGCTCAAACGTTCTCGGCCTGCGCCTATGCCCTGAAGTGCCTGATCGACCAGGACGTGCCGATTAACCAGGGGTTCTACGATCTGGTGCGGGTCCAGGCGCCGCCGGGGACGGTGACGAACTGCCTGCCCCCGGCGCCGGTGGTGGGAGGCTGGGAGACGCAGACGCGGCTGATCGACGTGATCTTCAAGGCGCTGGCCCCGGCGCTGCCGGAGCAGATCATCGCCGGCACGAAGGCGATGATGTGTCACGCCGGCTTCGGCGGGATCGATCCACGCAGTGGGGAGTATTACTGCTTCCTCGAAACGCTCGGCGGCGGCTACGGCGCCCGCGCCACCCGCGACGGGCCCGACGCGGTCCAGGCGCACGGGCAGAACACCGAGAACGCGCCGATCGAGGAGACCGAGGTGAGCTACCCGGTCCGGATCCTTCGCTACGAGCTGGTGGATAACTCGGAAGGCGCCGGAACCTATCACGGCGGTCTCGGCCTGCGACGTGACTATCATTTCCCCGACCACGAGGTGACGTTCACGATCCTGGCCGACCGCGATCGTCACGGACCCCATGGCCTCTTCGGCGGGTTACCCGGGCGACCCGCCGAGTACATCCTGAATCCGGACGGCGAAGCCCGGCGCCTCGGCGCGAAGACGACGCTCGAGCTTCACCCCGGCGACGTCGTCAGCTACCGCACCTGCGGCGGCGGCGGGTACGGCCCACCAGAAAAACGCGATCCGTCGCGGGTGCTCGGAGACGTGCGCGCCGGCAAGCTGAGCCGTGAACGCGCGCGCGAGGTGTACGGCGTGGCGATCGATCCGGAGAGCATGACGATCGTCGCCGAGGACGACGGGGCAGCCACGGGGGGGACCGCCCCGACCGTAGGGGCAGGCCCCTGTGCCTGCCCCGTCCCGGCGATCATGGTTGGTCGGCAAGGGACAGCGGACGACGGGGCGGCCACGGGGGGACCGCCCCTACAAGCCCACCGCGGAGTAAAGGAGCGAGAACGGAATGACGGCACGCTACCGGATCGGCGTCGACATCGGCGGCACGTTTACCGACGTGACCATGATCGACGAGGTCAGCGGCGAGATCTGGATCGACAAGGTTTTGACGACACCGCGCGATCCGTCGGTCGGCTTCAGCGAGGGCGTCAACCGGATCATGCGCCGCGCCAGCGTGGCGCCGGAGGCGGTGCGCTACCTCGTCCACGCCACGACGGTCGCGACCAATGCGATCATCGAAGGCAAGGCCGCCCCCACCGCGTTCATCACGACCGAGGGATTTCGCGACATGCTGGAGATCGCCCGGCAGATCCGCCCCTCGCTCTACGACCTGCAGTTCGAGAAACCGCGGCCACTGGTGCCGCGCCAGCTCTGCTTTGGCGTGCCGGAGCGCCTCGACGCGCGAGGCAACGTGCTGGTTTCGCTGGACGAGAACGCCCTCCGCGCGGTCGCCGAGACGCTGCGGAGCGCGGAGATCGCCTCGATCGCCGTCTGCTTCCTGCACTCCTATCTGAATCCGAGCCACGAGCAGCGGGCCGGCGAGATTCTCCGCGACGCCTACCCCGAGGCGTCGGTCTCGCTCTCGTCCGCGATTGCGCCGGAGTTTCGCGAGTATTTTCGGGCAAGCACGACGGTGATTAACGCGGCGATCCAGCCGGTCGTCGCCCATTACCTCGAGACGATCGAGCGCCAGCTCCGCGCGGCCGGGCTGTCGGCCGAGCTGCTAGTGATGCAAAGCAGCGGCGGGGTCTTCAGCTTCTCGGCCGCCCGCGAGAGGCCGGTTTTCATGGTCGAGTCGGGACCGGCCGCCGGGGTGATTGCGGCCAGCTACCTGGGCACCAGCCTCGGCTACGCCGACATCATCTCGTTCGACATGGGCGGCACGACTGCCAAGGCCGGGCTGATCCAGAACGGCACCCCGCGGGTGACCAAAGACTACGAGGTCGGGTCGGCGGCGAAGGCCGGCGTCGGCGGGCAGCGCGGCAGTGGCTATCCGATCCGCACGCCGGTGATCGACCTGGTCGAGATCGGCGCTGGCGGCGGCTCGATCGCCTGGGTCGACTCGGGAGGCAGCCTGCGGGTCGGACCGGCCAGTGCCGGCGCCGATCCCGGCCCGGCCTGCTACGGTCGGGGCGGCGAGGAGCCGACGATTACCGACGCGAACCTCGTCCTCGGCCGGCTGAATCCAGACTTTTTCCTCGGCGGCGAGCTCAAGCTGGAGGTCGACCGCGCCCACCGGGCGATCGAGGAGCACTGCGCCCGACCGCTCGGCCTCGACGTAGTCACCGCCGCGCACGGCATCGTCGAGATCGCCAACGCCGCGATGGTGAACGCGCTGCGCCTCGTCTCGGTGCAGCGCGGCTACGATCCCCGCGACTTCGTGCTGGTCGCCTTCGGCGGCGCGGGGCCGGTCCACGCCAACCGACTCGCCGCGGCGATCGAGATCCCGACAACGCTGATCCCGCTCAGCCCGGGCATCACCTCGGCACTGGGATTACTCGTCACGAACCTCAAGCACGAGTACGCGACGACACTGATCCAGCGGGTCGACCGGCTGGACTTGACGCTGATCGAGAACACCTATCACCTGCTCGAGGCGGAGGGACGCGCGGCCCTGGCGCGGGACGGCGTCCGCGACGCGGACATTGCTTTCGTCCGCCAGGTCGACATGCGCTACGTCGGCCAGGGGTACGAGCTCACCGTCCGTCTGCCGGACCGACCACTGGGAGCCGCCGAGATCGCCGACATTCTCGACACGTTCCACCGCGAGCACGATCGCGCCTACGGCTATAGTGCGCCGCGGGAGCCGGCCGAGTTCGTCAACCTGCGCCTCTCGGCGATCGGCAGCATCGCCACGCCCCGGCTGCGCGAGCTGAGCGGGGATAGTCGAGAGGTTTCCGCCGCGCAAAAGGGCACCCGTCCGGTCTACTTCGCGGAAAGTAACGGCTACGTCGACTGTCCGATTTACGATCGCTACCGTCTGAGCGCCGATTGCCAGGTCGCGGGACCGGCGGTCGTCGAGGAGTTCGACTCGACGACGGTCATTCATCCGGGCTACCAGGCGAGCGTCGATCGCTTCGGCAACCTGCGGCTGCGGCGGTCGGCGAGCAAAGAGGGAGGCTAGTGGTGGATCAATCAGCGCCCAGCTACGGAATCGTGGTCGCCAGGGACGTCATGGTGGCGATGCGCGACGGGGTGCGCCTGGCAACCGACATCTACTACCCGGCGCGTGACGGCGCGCCGGCGCCGGGCCGTTTCCCGGCGATCCTCGGTCGCACATCTTATGACAAGAGTTCTTACCCGATGTGGGTCAGGCCGGTCGGCGAGTTTTTTGCCCGCCGAGGCTATGTTGTTGCGATCCAGGATTTGCGGGGTCGGCACCAGTCCGAGGGCACCGGCCAGTACTTCCACACCGCCAACCCGAACGAGGGGCCGGACGGCTACGACACCGTCGAGTGGATCGCGGCGCAGCCCTGGTCAAACGGCCGGGTCGGCGCGGTCGGCAGCTCGCACGGCGCGATCGTCCAGCAGATCATGGCGCTGCACCGTCCTCCCCACCTGACCGCGATCTGGCCGGACGTCGGCCCGACCAACATCTACGCCCACGAGGCCCGCGAAGGCGGGGCGATGCAGCTCCACATGTTCGGCGCCCAGTTCCTGCACGCCCACGATGCCCAGGAGATTCGGGACGACCCGGTCGCGCAGCGGACGATCGAAGCGGCGATGGAGCAGCTGCGCGACTGGGTCCAGCGCCTGCCGTTCAAGCCGGGGCA
>DATLRG010000571.1:0-3367 GCA_035534795.1 Chloroflexota bacterium | reverse complement strand
CGAGGCGGCCCAACAATTCGCCGCATCAGGCCAGGAGGTGCTCCTCGTCGTGACCTGGGATGGCTCGGGGTATGAACTGGTTACGCCGGTCCAGGTCGCCGACCCAATGCGCGTCTACTACCGCCCCCGGTCTAACGTTATCCTCGAAATCCACTCGCACCACCACTACCCCGCCTGCTTCAGCGACGTCGACGACGCCGACGAGCAGCGCCTCTGCCTCTACGGCATCGTCGGCCGCCTGGATTGCGATCCTCCAGAGGTTGCTCTGCGGGTCGGCGCCTATGGCTACTTCATGCCGGTCCCGTGGGAGACCGTATTTGCCGGTGACCGAGGCGCTTTTCGGGACGTCCACGTCGACTCGATCGACGATCGGAGCGATGCCGATGACCTACGTGATTGATCCGAGCCCGCCAATCGGCGCCCGAGGAGGTGTGCGCTGGGAGTATGAGGCGACCATCGTCGTGGTCGGGTGTGGGGGGACCGGGGGATTCCTGGCCGAGTCCATCGGACGTCTGCTCATCGGGCGGTCGGCGCAGCTGTGCCTGGTGGATCCCGACCGAGTCGAACCCCACAACCTGGTGCGCCAGGCCTTCGCCAAAGATGATCTGAACCGCTTCAAAGCTCAGGTGCTCGCGGAGCGGCTTTCCCGGCGCTTTGGGCGGGAGATCGGCTACGCGGTGCAGCCCTACGACCGCGAAGTGCATGCCCAAGCCTTCGGCAATAGCCGCAGCCGCCTCGATTTGCTCTGCGGCTGCGTCGATAATGCCGCGGCACGGCGCGCCCTCACGGCCACGCTCGACGAACCCATCGGAGGCTACGGCTATCCCCTCCCACGTCCGGGCATTTGGTACTTGGACGTAGGAAACGGACGGAACAGCGGTCAGATCCTCCTGGGCAACGTGACCCGGCCGGAGGGGTTGCGCGGTGCCTTTGACCGGGAGAGTGGTCTCTGTCGGGCGCTCCCGGCCCCCGGCTTCCAACGGCCTGATCTCCTCGACGCGCCTCCACCGCCGTTGCCTGCGCTCGACTGTGCCGAGGCAGTTGCCCAGGCGGAGCAAGGTGGCACGATCAACCAGGTCGTAGCGGCGATTGCCGTCAGCTACCTGGAGAAATTGCTCGCCGGTACCTGCGCGTGGATGGCCACCTACGTCGATCTGGACGACGGCACTTTGCGCTGCGTTCACGCCGACCCCCACGTCGTTGCGACCCTGGCCGGCTTACACGTGAATGCCGTCGCGCCCCCGGCCCGGGCGGCGTCATGATGATTTCCCACCTGGGAACAGCGTGCCCGCGACCAACGCGGCGACTTCCCTGGTCGATGACTTGGAGGTGAGCGATGCAAACGTCTGGACTCGGGCGATTGGTCGGTCCCAGTGACCGGCTTGTCTCATGAGCACCTGCTCCCGATCGTTCAGGCCGGGGGCTTCACCGTGTCCGCGGACGCCTTCGTCTGGGAGCCGGACCCGGATCCGGCCGCTGGCCGGATGTGGCTCTGGTTCTTCTCCCTCCTCGGACCTCAGCAGGCGCTCAAAGCGATCTGGGCCCGGCTCGTCAAAGGGGAGCTCGTGACGGTCAGTCGGGAGGCGCTGGGCCAGGTGCGCTTCTGCACGTTAGCCCCGGAGGGGCCGCGGGGCTGGCGTTCCTACACCGCGAGTCTTCCGGCGGCCGCGGGCCACCAGCTCGTGCTCGTCCCCGAGGTCGCACGCTACCGGGCGACCCGCGACGACTTCCTGCTCCTGCCCCGATCTGCGGAAGAGTCGCATCTGGTCCACTTCCGGTTCCTCGATCGCCGTCTCGATCTCCCGCTCCATCCTCAGTGGCGAGACTGGCTCTGGGAGCGAGCTCTGCGGACCGGCGAGGCAACCCCGCTGGAAGCGGAGGGTATCCTCGCCTACCGCTGCGCGCCGAACCCGGAGGCGCTCGCCGACGAGCTCTCGATGGCGATCCGGGCCGGCACGCTGCAGGCGCCCGAACCGACGAGGGAGGTGGGCGGTGGCGCGTCTCGCTAGTCAGGCCACCGCTGGCTTCTTTCCGACGCCACCGCGCGTCGTCGCCGCGCTCTGCCACCTCGTCGTTCCGGCGCGCGAGCGCGCCCGGCAGATGATCCGGGTGCTCGATCCGTGCGCGGGCTCCGGCGAGCCGATCGCCGCCTTGGCGCGAGCGCTCGGCGCCGAGAGCTACGGCATCGAGATCAATGGCGAGCGGGCCGAGCAATGCCGCCATCAGGTCGACCACGTGCTCGCGACGAGCGCCTTCACCGTCCGCCTCGCCAATGGCGCGTTCTCGCTCCTGGCACTCAATCCTCCGTATAGTTTTGACGACGAGAAGCGTCGGCTGGAACACGCCTTCCTGACCGGCCTCTCCCGAGCGCTCTGTCCCGGTGGGGTCCTGCTCTTCCTGATCCCGCAGGCGCGCCTCGCCGTCTCCGCGCGCTATCTCGCGGCCCACTACACTGGCTTTCACGCCTTTCGCTTTCCCGACGCCGAGTTCGCCGCGTTCCGACAGATGGTGTTGCTGGCGACGAAACGGGCCCAGCCCGCGCTCGACTTGGCGATGCAGGCGCTCTTGGAGACGTGGAGCAGTGTGGACCTTCCTCCGCTCCCGGACGAGCCGGAGGAGTCGCCGATCAGCGTCCCGGCCTTGGCACGCGGCGAGATCCTCTTTGCTCCCCTCGCCTTCGATCCAACGCTGGCGGCCCAGGAAGCCCGGCGGCGAGGGGTCTGGACCCAGCCCGCCCTAGTCGAGCAGCTCTGGCCACCGGACGAACACCCCGTTCGTCCGCTGATGCCCTTGCGGCGCGGCCACCTCGCCCTGCTCGTCGCGGCGGGCTTGCTCAATGACGTCGTCCTGAATCAAGACGGGCGGCGCGTACTCGTGAAGGGCCGGACGCGCAAGGAGCTAGTGCCGGTCGAATCGGACGACGCGGACACGGAGATCCAGCGTGAGGTGTTACGCACCTCCGTCGTCGTCCTGGATCTCGGCACGGGAGCGATCGAGGTGGTCGAGCACGGCGGCGCGGTGACGATGGCGGGCGCGCGCGAGGCGGACCGGTCATGAATTTTGGACAATTCCTGGAGGCGTACGCGGCTGCGGTCAGCGACGCCGTCGTCCGAACCTATCCGCCGCTTTACGATGCCGACGTGCGTCGCGCGTGCGGCTTCGACCTCCACCGCCTCCTTCGCCGGCCGCTCGGAGCCCAGGCCGACGCCATTCGTGCCGCTGCTCTCTCGATCCAGCGCCAGCCCGGCACGGTCATCGTCGGGGAGATGGGCACGGGCAAGACGCTCATCGCGGCGGCTGCGGCCTACCTTGCAGGCTGCCGGCGAATCTTCGTCATGGCCCCACCCCACCTCGTCCGGAAGTGGCG
>DATLRG010000570.1:0-3264 GCA_035534795.1 Chloroflexota bacterium | reverse complement strand
CGGAAGTCCACCAGGCGTTGGCGCGAGATTGTGTTGGTTTCCATACGGCCAGTTTCGCATACCGACGGCCTGGTGGGCAACCGCCCCGGCGCCCATTGACGCCAACCCCAGAATCACCTCAGGCAAACTCTAAACTCCAATACTTAGAGTCCCTATCAAAACCTGAGTTTCAGCGCGCGCTGCGCGCTGAAACTCAGGTTTTGATAGGGACTCTTAATCTTCGCTACTCAATTTTCCACTGTTTGCGCTCAGAGCCGGCCCGCGAGCGCGAGCCGACACAGTCGCTCAGTCTCCGGCTCCGGGCCACAGTCGAGCTCGGCTCGCAGCGTCTCGACACAGAACTGATACCAGGTGCGGACGCGGCTGCGTTGTCCGAGCCGGGCGTGGCAGATCATCAGCAGGCGGTACGCATCTTCACGGCAGCGATCTCTTTCCAGGAGCTGCTGGCAGCGGACGATGCCTCCCTGGTAGTCGCCCGCGGAGACCGCGGCTTTGGCCAGGCAGGTGAGAATGAAGAGGTACTGGTCCTTCAACGCTTCCCGCCGAAACATCGGCCAGTCGTCGGAGAGTTCTTCGAGGAAGTCGCCGTGGTAGAGGTCCGCCGCGCGCGCGTACAGAGCCAGCGCGCGTTGCGACCGTCCTTGCGCCTCGGCAGACCGCCCGAGCGCGTAACAGCGATCGAACTCTTCGACGTCGATCCAGAGGTGAGGGGCGTCCAATTGATACCCGCAATCATGCGCCAGGATGGTCAGAGTTGCCCGGTCGCAGCCCGCCTGGCTGAGGGTCTGGCGGAGGACGTGGACAGCGACCTTGAGCGACGTGCCGGCCGCCACCGCGTCCGGATCAGGCCAGAGCGCCTGAATCAGTGCATCGCGCGGGATCGGTCGCCCGCGGTGATTCACGAGGTATTGAAAGAGAGCGCGGGCCTTGCTGGACCTCCAGCCTTCCACCGTGTTGCCATCGACGCGAAACCGAAACGTTCCCAGGCAGGAGATGGCCACGGGAGGGGGATCCGCCGCCGGCGCCTCCTGGGCGTAGCCCGGCACGGGGTGGCTCAGCAACTGAAGGATGCTGGTGACCTGATGATCGAGCCGGGCCAGGCGCGCATCGAGGGTAGTGCCTGGCTGGCTGGCTTCCTCGTCAACCGGGCTCGAAGCCAGCCGCGGCCGGCTTGGCTCCGCGTAGGCGAGCGGGTCACCCCGCGATGGGCGCTGGTCGGACTCGGGCTCCCTGGCCACGACTTTCATGGAGCATCTGCCTCCGCGGTGTCGGCGTCTGCTGGCGCTCTCCCCGCGCGACCATCGTCACCCGGCTCGATCGCCGGTAGCACGGCGGGCTGCAAGCAATCGCGGATGAATCGGATCATCTTGTCTTCATCGCGGAAGTACTTCCCGCGCCGACTGGCGATGTGTTGAATGTGACCCCGTGTTGAACTGGCCGCGCCGTCCGTCCAGATTCTCACGATGAAGGTCTGGTACTGCCCCATTGGCAAGATCTCCAAGAGGGCCGCGCTCCCTCTGCACGAACTGCGCGTGTCTCCCGACAGAGGCTCGTCCGGGGCGGACCGCTCGATACAGGACTAGTCTGACGTGAATGTCACCGTGGCGTCCCCAATTTTGATCTGGTCGTTGCTGGCCAGTTTGCGTCGCGTGATCACTTCGCCGTTGACTCGCGTCCCATTCAGACTCTTCAAATCCTCGACCCAGAACTCTCCATTTTCGATCACGATCTTCGCGTGTCTGCGCGAAGACATCGGGTCCCGGATCACGACGGGGTTGGTGGCCTCGCGACCGAGAATCGTCTCGACTTGCTGGATCGTGACCTCGCTCTTCGCGCCGTTCTGGACGACGACGAGCTTCCCCCTGGGCAGACGGGGCGCACTGGGCATCCCGCCGACAACCGTCGCGTTACCGGCCACGATCGTCGACTCGCTCGGTGGCGGGAAGATGATCGGCTCGGTCCGGTCGGTGATGACGGTCTGCTCTCGCGGCGGCGGCGGCGGTGCTGGAAGCGGCGGCGGTGCGGCCACCTTCGGCCGTCGGTACAAGACCACCCCGAGGATGCCAGCAAGGATGGCGACCAGCACGGCGGCGCCCGCGATGGCGTAGTAAAGGGGATTGGTCGCCGGGACGGCCGGTGTCGGCGTCGGGACCGCCGTTGGGCTGGGCCCGGCGGGCACGGTCGCGACCACCGCCGCCGGGCCCACCGTCGAGCCGGCGGGCGCGGCGTTGGCGACCTGGACCGCGAACTCCGTGTCGTTGGCGGCCCCACTCGCATCCTTGGCTCGAATGATCACCTTGTGGATGCCAGGCGTTTCTTTCGTCGTGTCCCATGAGAGAACGTATGGTGCGGTGGTCGCGGTTGCTTCGGATTTGCCGTCGACGAGGAGTTCAACCTGCTGGATGGTGCCCGCCTTGGCAGTGACCGTGATTTGCTGGGTGCCGGAGACCTTCGTCGCGTTGGTGATCCCGGCGACGCCGACGGTCAGAACCGGCTTCTTCGCGTCGAACGACCCCGTCGCCTCCGTCGTGGTGCCCTGGTAAGTGGCCCTGACGGTCAGCTGGTGTGACTTGTCGTCGGCGACCAGCTTCGACGTGAACTGGAACGAATAATCGCGGCGGAGCTCGTCGCTGATGTAGAGGAACTGCTTCTGCAGTTGATCGGCCGTGGGAGCGTAGACGGACTGGCCGCCGGTAGACGTGGCGAGCTTGTCCAGCGCGTCCTTGTTGACGGCCGATCCCAAGCCGATGACGAACACCGGGGTGCCTGCATTCTTCGCGGCCGCGATCGCGCCGTCGACGTTCTGCTTGCTGCCATTGTCGTCACCGCTGGTCATCAGCAGGATGACCTTGCGGCGCTGAGGGACCGCGGCCTGAAACTGGGCCGCTTCGGTGACCGCGTCGTACATCGCGCGGTTGCCGCTCGCCTTGAGCTGGCTCGCCACGTTCGAGAGAAGCGTTTTGTCGCTGGTGTAGCCTTGAGCGACGTTCACCCCATCGGAGAAGGTAAGAACCGCGACGGTGTCGTTCGCCGCCATGCTGTCGATAAACGCCTTCATCGCCTGCTTGGTGAAATCCAACTTGCCACCGTCGTTCATGCTACCGCTGAGGTCGATGGCGAAGGCGATGGCGACCGGCTCTCGAGTGTTGACGACCGGGTTCACCGTGAAGCCGGAGACTGGTTTTCCGTCCTCGAGTACTTGAAACGCCGATGCGTCGAGGCCCGTGATCGGCACTCCCTGGCTATCGGTCACGCTGACGAAAC
>DATLRG010000569.1:0-2716 GCA_035534795.1 Chloroflexota bacterium | reverse complement strand
GCGCAGCACATCCAGCACAGCCCTGCCATTCTCACCCTGGATCGAGTCTGAAGGAGGGAAACGTGTCCAGCTGGTCGCCATCCGAGTTTTTTGAGTCACGCCGGATCGGCAACGCGACGGTCACGGTGATCTGCGATGGGTCCTTTGCCTGGGCGCCGCGGATCCAGGCCCCCGAGGTAGACTGGCGGCGCGCCATGCCGGAAGCGGACGCCGACGGCGTGCTGCCGATCGACCTGAACGTCGCCCACATCCGGGTGGGCGACGCCTCGATCCTGGTCGACCTCGGGTTCGAAGACCAACCTCCCGCCTTGCAGGCGCGAGAGGCACGGCTCCGGCGCTCGCCGGGCGTCGTGGCGGGCCTGGCCGGGATCGGGGTCCGCCCCGAGCAGATCACCCACGTGGCGATCACCCACGCCCACGGCGACCATTTCGCCGGCGCCGCCGTCGAGCGCGATGGGCAGATGGTTGCGCGGTATCCACGCGCCCGCCACCTGATCGGTCGCGCCGATTGGAACGGTCATCCCACGCGCAACCAACCGGGTTCCCTCCTGGCGATGCACCTCGGCACGATCGAGCGAAGCGGGCTGCTCGACCTGGTCGACGGCGACGAGGAAATCGTGCCGGGCGTGACGATGATCCACGCGCCGGGCGAATCGCCCGGCCACTCCATCGTGCGGGTCCGCTCGGCCGGCGAGAGCTTCTACTATCTGGGCGATCTTTTCCATCATACCTGCGAGGTCGCGTGCCTCGATTGGGTGCCCGCGGGGCGCGATTCCGCCGCGACCCTGGCCTCGCGCGAGCGCCTGATCGCCGAGGCGGTCCCCGCCAACGCCACGATGGTCTTCACCCACCAGCCGTTTCCGGCCTGGGGACGGATCGTCCGAGACGAAGCCGGATTTCGATGGGAGGAGGTGTAGGGCAGATGGACGGGATCGTGAATGCTTGACCGACTCGTGCCCCGGTGCTAGCCTTGTGCCCGGACGATCCCTGATGACGAATAGGAGGAATCTCCCATGAAAGGCGCGCGCGCGGTTGCCCAGATCCTCAAGAGCGAGGGCGTTGAGTACCTCTTCAGCTACCCAAACCATCCGGTGATCGACGCCGCGGCGGAGGTCGGGATTCGCCCGATCATCGCCCGGACCGAGAAGACACTGATCAACATGGTCGACGGGTACACGCGGGCGACGAACGGCCGGAAGATCGGCGTCTGCGTGGTCCAGGCGGGACCGGGCATCGAGAATGCCTTCGGCGGCGTCGCCCAGGCTTTCGCGGACTCGATCCCGATTCTCATGCTGCCGGGCGGCCCCAACCAGCACACCCTGGGCACGCCGACGAACTTCGATCCCCTCCCCAGCTACCAGCACGTGACGAAGTGGGCGGCGCGCGTCAACTACGTCGAGCGCGTTCCGGAGATGCTGCGCCGCGCCTTCACTCAGTTGCGGACGGGGCAGCCGGGGCCGGTCCTCCTCGAGTTGCCAGGTGACGTCACCGGCGGCGACCTGGACGACGCGGTCGTCGCCGCCTACGAGCCGGCGCGGGGCTACCGGTCGGCGGGCGACCCGCGGGACGTCGCCGAGGCAGCGCGCCTGCTGCTGGCCGCGCGGCGGCCGGTCCTTCACGTCGGCCACGGCGCCCTCTGGGCCGAGGCCTGGGACGAGCTGCGCGAGCTTGCCGAGCTGGTTCAGGCGCCGGTGATGACGACGATGGCAGCGAAGAGTGTTTTCCCCGAAGATCATCCACTTTCCGTCGGAGCGGGCGGCCACACGCTTGCTGGTGCGGCCGCGCACTTTCTGACGCGCGCTGACCTGGTCTTCGGGATCGGCTGCAGCTTCTCGACCGGTGGCTTCTCGACGCCGATCCCAGCGGGCAAGAAGCTGGTCCAGGTCACCATCGCCGAGCGAGACATCGACAAGTGCTACCCGACCGCGCAGGCGGTCGTCGGCGATGCGAAGCTGGTTCTCGGCCAGCTCGTCGAGGAGGTCAAGCGCCAGGCGGGCACGAGTGGGCGGAGTGGGGGAGAGGTCGTCGCGGAGATTCGGACGGCGAAAGACGCGTTCCTGCGGGATTGGCACCCACGGCTCACCTCGGACGAGACCCCGATCAACCCGTACCGGGTGGTCTGGGACCTGACGCACACCGTGGACCGCCAGCAGACGATCGTCACCCACGATTCGGGCAACCCGCGCGACCAGATGCTGACCTTCTACGAGGCTCTCACCCCGCGCGGCTATCTCGGCTGGGGCAAATCGACACAACTCGGGACCGGTCTCGGCATAGCGCTGGGCGCCAAGCTGGCCGCGCCCGAGAAGCTGGTCGTCAACGTGATGGGCGATCTGGCCTTCGGAACGGCCGGCCTCGAGGTCGAGACCGCGGTGCGCGCCGGAATCCCCATCCTCACCATCGTTCTGAACAACTCGTGCATGGGCGGCTACGGGCACCACATGCCGATCGCCAGCGAGCGTTTCGGCTCGAACCGGCTGTCGGGGCACTACGCCGACGTCGCCACGGGTCTCGGCGCCTACGCCGAACGGGTCGAACGGCCCGACGAGGTGGCAGCGGCGATCCGTCGCGGCATCAAAGTGACGCAGGAGGGTCGGCCCGCCGTCCTGGAGATGATCACCAAGGAAGAGCCGGTCTTCCCGACCGCGACGGTGATGCTACGGGAGGTCGCCACCCGAGTCTGAGCGTGGGGGTGGAAGCGCGACGGGGTGGGGAT
>DATLRG010000568.1:0-2602 GCA_035534795.1 Chloroflexota bacterium | reverse complement strand
GCGAAAATGGAACGTAGAAACTAGCGCACATCTATTGTTTGAGCACCATCGGGGTGCTCAAACAATAGATGTGCGCTAGTTTCTACGTTCATGCCCACCCAAAGAGCCGCCGGGCATTGGCCGAGGTCTCCGCCGCGACAGCTGCCGGGGAAACACCCCGCACCTCCGCGAGCTGCTCGACGACCAGGCGAACGTTGGATGGTTGGTTGATCGTTCCCCGACAAGGGACTGGCGCCAGCGACGGACTGTCCGTCTCGGTCAGCAGCCACACGCCCGGGACCGCCGAGGCGACCGCGCGCAGCGCGTCTGCCCGCGGAAAGGTGAGGTTGCCGGCGAAAGAGACGAAGAAGCCCCGCCGCATCGCCTGCTGGGCGGTCGCAGCGTCGCCGGTGAAGCAGTGCAAGACCCCCGCGCGCGGCGCGAGCGCCGCGTCTCGCTCCACGTTCCCGATCAGGCGCAATACGTCATCGGTCGCGTCGCGGTTATGGACGACCACCGGCAGGCCCAGCGTCGCGGCCAGATCGAGCTGCTCGACGAAGGCCGACTGCTGGACGCTCCGGGGAGCCAGATCGCGGTAATAATCCAGTCCGATCTCGCCGATGGCGACAACCTTCGGATGTTGGGCAAGCTGCCGCAGCTCGCCCAGGGCCTGGCCGTCGTACGCCATCGCCTCGTGCGGGTGAACGCCCACTGCCGCCCACACCGTGGGGAAGCGCTCGGCCAGGCTGACGGACTCGGCGCTGCTGGCGACGTCGACTCCGACCGCGAGGATGCGATCCACGCCCGCGTCGACCGCGTTGGCGACCACGTCCGCGACGATGGGCAGCAGCGCCGGATCGGCGAGATGGGCGTGCGAATCGGTGAGTGGAGACGACACCGATCTCAATTCTCGATCCGTGGAGAGATTGGCGGCGCCTCGACCCGTGGAGCGAGTGACTGCGTCTCAATTGGGGGAGAGAGCGGCCGCGTCTCGGTCCGTGGAAAGAGTGGCCGCGGCTGGCCCGAGACGCGCGTTCCCGGTGCAGTCTGCCCCCAGGTCCACGCGAGCTGCCCGCTCGTCCCTAACTGTTCCAGCATCTGGTCGGAGGTCGACGGCATGAACGGCCACAGCGCCACGCCCACCAGGCGCTCCGCTTCCACCAGCACGTACAGGACCGTTGCCAGTCGCTCGCGGTCCGCCCTGGCCAGCTTCCACGGCGCCATCTCTTCGACGTAGCGGTTCGCCCGCGCCACCACTGCCCGGATCGCGTCGGCTGCCGCGACGAACTCGAGCGCTTCGAGCGCGCGATCGATCTGCTCGAACATGGACGTGGACATCGCCACCAGCTCGTCGTCGACGTCCAGGAACGGGCCCGGTGTCGGCACCAGGCCCTCGGTATAGCGGTTCACCATGCTGACCGTCCGGTTGAGCAGGTTCCCCAGATCGTTTGCCAGCTCGGCGTTGTACCGCGTGGCCAGGCTATCCAGGTTGAAGTCGCCGTCGGTGCCGAACGGGAAGTCGGTGACGAGCAGGTAGCGCGCCGCGTCCGCCCCGAACTTCGCCACCATGTCGGCGGGAGCGATCACGTTTCCCAGCGTCTTGCTCATGCGCTGGCCACCGACGGTGAAGAAGCCATGGGCAAAAACGCGGTGCGGCGGACGAAACCCGCCCGCGATCAGCATTGCCGGCCAGAGGATGGCGTGGAACCAGAGGATATCCTTCGCCATCAGATGCAGATTCGCGGGCCAGTAGCGCCGGAACTTCGTCATGTCGTCCGGGTAGCCGATTCCTGTGAGGTAGTTGAGCAGGGCATCGACCCAGACGTAGGCGACCTGGCTCGGATCGAAGGGCAACGGAACGCCCCAGGTGATGCTGGCTCGCGAGATGCTCAAGTCGCGCAAGCCGAGGCGCACCTTCCCCAGGACCTCGTTCAGCCGCGACGGCGGACTGACCACGTAGTGGTTCGGGTCCGACGGATCGGTCAGCGCCTTCAGCAGCGCATCCTGGTAGTGCGAGAGCCGAAAAAAGTAGTTTTCCTCAGACAGCCAGATCGGAGCGACGTTGTGCGCGGGGCAGAGACCGTTGATCAGGTCTTCTTCGGTCTTGAACTGCTCGCAGCCGACGCAGTAGAGACCTTCATACTTGCTCTTGTAAATGTCGCCGGCCCGGTAGAGCTTCTCCAGGAAGTCGGCCACCCCGGCCTCGTGGTGAGGGCTGCTCGTCCGCACGAAGAAGTCGTAGGAGATCTCGAGCGCCTCCCAGGCGACCTTGAACCGCTGGACGATCTGATCGACGTAATCCGTGGGCGTGACGCCGTGCTTCGCGGCGGCCTCGGCGATCTTCGCGCCGTGCTCGTCGGTGCCGGTCAAGAAGAACACGTCGTCGCCCCGACGCCGGTAGTGGCGTGCCAGGACGTCGGCCGCGATCGTCGTCAAGGCGTGGCCGATGTGCGGCACGTCGTTGACGTAATAGATTGGCGTAGTGACGTAGTACTTGGACATTCTCTTCTTTGCGTGTTAGCAGTCCGCCGCGCTCGGTCCAGGGTGGAAACTACAGGGATGTGCTGGAGTTGCTGCGCAACTCCAGCACATCCCTGTAGTTTCCACCCTGGACCGAGCGCGG
>DATLRG010000567.1:0-16045 GCA_035534795.1 Chloroflexota bacterium | reverse complement strand
CCCGCGGCTCACGGCCGCGACAGGAGGCGATGTGCTGGTCGAGAGTACGCTCAACGCACGGTTTCCACGCGTTCGGATCGCTAATTTGCCAACGCCGCTCGAAGAGGCCCCACGGTTCAGCCAGGCCGTCGGCGGCGGGCGCATCTTGATCAAGCGCGACGACCTCACCGGGCTGGCGTTCGGAGGGAACAAGACGCGCAAGCTCGAGTGGCTCATCGGCGCCGCGCGGGCTGAGCAGGCCGATTGCCTGATCACCCTGGGGGCGGGCCAATCGAATCACTGCCGTCAGACGGTTGCCGCCGCCGCGAAGGTGGGCCTGGACTGCTTCCTGGTCCTGTACCCGCCGTTTCACGGTGAAGGCCAGGGGAACTTGTTGCTGGACGACCTCCTCGGCGCGCAGATCGTGCGCGCGGACTCACGTGCGCCTGGCGTGGTCGACCGGGTGACTGACGACCTGACCGCGCGGCTGCGATCCGAAGGGCGCAAGCCGTACCTGGTGCCGGTGGGCGGCTCGACTCCCGTGGGAGCGCTCGGCTACGTTCTCTGCGCCGTCGAGCTCCAGGACCAACTCGTCGAGCGTGGCGTCGACGTCAGTCGAGTCTACTTTTCCAGTGGCTCGGCGGGAACGCAGAGCGGGCTGGTCGTAGGTGCCCGGGGACTCGACGCAGGCTGGCGGCTGGTCGGGGTGTCGCCGGGTGGTAAGGGTATCGACGTTGCACGGCACGTGGCGCAGGTCAGCAATGGCACGGCGGAGCTACTCGGCTTGCCGGACCGTTTCGTCCCCGACGACATCCTGGTGGACGACCGCTACACCGGCCCGGCCTACGGAACGATCACCCCGGCGTGCGTCGAGGCGATTCGCATGCTGGCACGGACCGAAGGAATTCTGCTCGATCCCGTTTACGCTGGCAAGGCCATGGCCGGGCTGATCGACCAGGTCCGTCGCGGCGAGGTTGGCCGTGACGAAACGGTCGTCTTCATCCACACCGGCGGAACGCCCGCGCTGTTCGCGTACGGCCCGGAACTCTTGGGCGCCGGGTAACGCGGAGCAGGACCACGTCAGGACCCAACCAGGTGTGGCTTGGTAGCGCCGCCGGAGCCGGCGGCGACGCGCGCCGCGATCTGCGTGTACATCTGGGTAGTGGCGATGTTGGCGTGCCCGAGCAGCTCCTGGATCGCCCGCAAGTCGGTGTTGTCGTCGAGCAGGCGAATCGCGAACGAATGGCGTAAGGTCTGAGGGGTGATGTCGTCGGGTAGCCCGGCCAGCCGGGCGTGCTCTTTCAAGATGAGCCAGCACCCCTGACGGGTGAGTCGATCGCCGCGGTGATTGACGAACAGCGCACGCTCGTCGGGCCGGCGGATCAGCGCGTTGCGAGCGGACGGAACGTACTCTTCCAGCGCTCGCACGGCCGTGGAGTCCAGAGGAATGATCCGTTCCCGTCCGGCTCGATTGATGCAGCGAACGGACCCGGAGGGGAAGTCGAGGTCGTCGATATTCAGCGCAACCAGCTCGCTGACCCGGAGACCCGCCGCGTAGAGCAGTCGGAGCATGGCGTTGTCGCGGACGTCCTCCGAGGACGAGCTGCGCGAAAGCTGCTCCAGGAGTCCGAGTACCTCGGTATTCGACAGGCTTCGGGGGATCGTCTTGTCGATCCGGGGCGAATCGAGCGTTTCGGTCGGGTCCACGTCGATCGCGTTGCGAGAGTGGAGGAAGTGGAAAAACGACTTGATCGCGGCGATCTTACGGGCGACCGTGGTCGAGGCGTAGCCCTTTTCCTTGAGAGCGACCACGAATCCGATGATGCGAGCCCGACTCACGGCTGACCAGGTCTGACCATTGTCGGGTAGATCGTCGGCGAGCCCGGAGTCCACTCCTCGGTTCGGCGTGCTGAGTAAGTACTGATAGAGTTGCGTCAGGTCGTTGCGGTAGGCCGCAACGGTATTGGGCGATGCCGAGAGCTCTGTTTCCAGTCGCCTCAGGTAATCCTCGATCTGCTCCCATAAGAGTCGGTCCATCCGCTCGTCCTCACCCCGCATTTGGAGTGACCCCTCATCGCGTCGCCGGAATGGACGACCACAGTCCACCAATCTGGCTGCCGCCCTGCTGCCAGCACACGCCGTATTCTATCATAGCCGGCGGGCATGTCCAGTCTGCTCAACGTAATCTTGGAGCGCTCTAACTACTTTCTTCTGCCGTGGCACGACACGTGCCGCAGAAGTCGCTTGGGCGTGGAGCGAGGAGTGCTGGTCTTCAAGCACGAGGTGTTGCTAGCGTTCGTCGGTCGCTTGAATCACGATCGCGAGTTCTGTGAGTGGTTCGCTGCGCAACCGTCGCGGGCGTTGGCATCGCACGGACTGGTCCGGCGCGATTTGCAGGATCTCGCGGCGATCCTTCGGACCGATCGGCATCAGCAGGAAATCGCCGCTGCACTCGAGCCAGCGGTCCAGGTCCTGCTGGACCTGGACGAGGATGCCGAGGACGCTGGCCGAGGGAGCACACCGGAGGAGCGCCTGGCGCGGCTCGACGCGGAGCTGCGCGCGGTTCGGGATCGCCTCGCGGTCGCCCGAACCCGGCGTCGGCCGTGGTGGAAGTTCTGGTGATCGACAAGAGCCGGAGGAGCAGCAGGATATGGCGTCATTCTGGGCGAGAGTCGGCCGCTGGCTCGATGGCGTGTTGGGCGGAGGGGCCGACCGCCCCGGCGACGTGGACCCGACGAAGGTCGATGAGGCGGTCCGCCTCATTCAGGGCGCTGTCGAAGACGAGCAGCGAGCGCGCCAGGTGCGCAAGCTGAAGGTCGCCGACCTTGGCGCGGAGCGCCAGGCGCAACTGGCGAACGAGCTGGCAAACTTGTTGAAGAAGCCGCCGGAGGAGTAACGTCAGTTGTCGACCACCGGTAAGTTTCTTCGCAGCACTTCGATCCGCTCGAGCGCCAGCCCGGAGCCGATGGCCACGCAGGCGAGCGGATTCTCCGCGACGTAGCACGGGACGCCGGTCTCCTGCGTCAGCAGCCGATCGATGTTCCGCAACAGGGCCCCGCCACCCGTGAGGATGATTCCTTTGTCGATGACGTCGGAAGCGAGCTCGGGAGGCGTTTCTTCCAGCACGGACCGCGCCGCGGCGACGATCGCCGAGACTGGCTCGCTCATTGCTTCGCGCACTTCCGGCGATCGCAAGGTGATGGTTTTCGGCAGGCCGCCGATCTGGTCGCGTCCGCGGACCTCCATGGTCAGCTCCTCGTCGAGGGGCGCCGCGCTGCCAATCTGAATCTTGATCTCCTCGGCCATGCGCTCGCCCACCATCAGGTTGTACTTGCGCTTGATGTAGCTCGCGATGGCGTCGTCCAGGCGGTTGCCGGCCACGCGGACAGACTTGGCGACGACGATGCCGTTGAGAGAAATGACCGCGGCCTCGGTGGTACCGCCGCCAATGTCGATGATCATGTTACCGCTGGGAATGTGGATCGGGATTTTTGCGCCGATGGCGGCCGCCAGGGGCTCCTCGATCAAGTATGCCGCCCGCGCGCCGGCCTGCAACGTGGCATCGTGGACCGCGCGCTGCTCGACGCTCGTGACGCCGGCCGGCACGCAGACCATCACCTGCGGCCGGAGCAAGCCGACGCCCAGCCTGCCGCAGACCTTGCTGATGAAGTGCCGCAGCATCGCCTCGGTGATCACGTAGTCGGCGATCACCCCATCCCGCATCGGCCGGATCACGCTGACGCTGCCAGGCGTGCGACCCAGCATGTCCCGCGCGGCGCTCCCGACGGCCAGAATCGAGTTGTCCACGTTCGAGATCGCGACCACCGAGGGTTCCTGTAGGACGATGCCTTTACCGCGGACGTACACCAGGACGTTCGCTGTACCCAAGTCGATGCCGATTTGCTGGGCGAACATCTCTCTCCAATATTTTCAAGCCGCGACCCGGTCGATGTGCGCTCCCAGCGCCCGGAGCTTGACGTCGACATTCTCATAACCACGGTCGATGTGATAGATATCGTGAATCTCGGTATTGCCGTGAGCCGCCAGCCCGGCCAGGACGAGAGCCGCGGCGCAGCGAATGTCCAGGGCGCGGACGATCGCGCCCTCGAGCGGTGAAGGACCGACGATGACCGCGGTCTGGCCATCGACGCGGATATTCGCTCCCAGCTTCCGCAGTTCCTTCGCATACTGGAGGCGGTCGTCGTAGACGCGTTCGTGGATGAGACTCGTTCCACGCGCCTGGGTCAGGAGCGTCCCGAAGGCGGCCTGCAGGTCCGTCGGAAAGCCCGGAAAGTGAAGCGCTTGCAGCTCCAGCGCGTGCAAGGGGCCGTTCGCGCGGACCCGATAGCTCTGCCCCTCGGACTGGACCAGTGCCCCCGCTTCGATCAGCTTGTGCGTCAGCGGGTCCATGTGATCTGGCACGATCTCGTGGATCACGACGTCGCCACCCGAGATCACGCCGGCGATGGCGAACGTGCCAGCTTCGAGGCGGTCCGGCGTCACCCGGAAGTGGACGCCGTGCAGACGCTCGACGCCGTGAATTCGCAGGTACGGGGAACCGACGCCCTGAATGCAGGCCCCCATCTGTTGAAGGCACGCCGCCAGATCCGCGACTTCCGGTTCCAGCGCGGCGTGCTTGATCGTCGTCGTCCCTTCGGCGAGCGTCGCGGCCAGCAGGATGTTTTCGGTGCCGGTATGGCTGGGATAGTCCAGATAGATCGACTGGCCGCGCAAGTGATCCGCTTCGAGGTGATACTGATCGTCGCTGAGCTCGACCCGCGCGCCCATCGCGGAGAAGCTCTTGATGTCGACGTTGACCGGGCGGCGGCCGATGCTGCAGCCGCCGGGATGCGGGGCGCTGACGCGGCCAGCGCGCGCCAGGACTGGGCCGGTGGTGAGAAACGAGGCCCGCATCGTCCGAGCGAGGTCGGCCGGCACGCTCGTGTTCAGGTGCGCGCGCTCCGGGGCATGCACCACTACGCGATGCGCGGCGGAGTCGAGTTGCACGCAACAGCCCAACTGGCGGAGAATCTCTGCCATGTTCCGAACGTCCTCGACGAGCGGGACGTTGTCGATGATGCACTCGTCGGAGGTCAACAGCGTCGCCGCCATGATCGGCAGCGCGGCGTTCTTCGCTCCGCTGGTGACGACCTCGCCCCTCAGCGGGACCCCGCCCTCGATGATCAGCTTGTCCATGGCGCTCCCTTGCCGAATGCCCCGCCGGCGATCAGCGTGGAGCCTCTTCGGCTCGGTGCCGGCGAGCGACTTTCAACCGGATCTGCGATCGCCGGAGGGCCGCTTCGGCCTGAGCAAGATCGAGGTCGACCGCGGACTGCCTCTCTTCCAGCAGCCGCCGCGCACGTTCTTCCGCGGCGTGCGCACGTTCGACGTCGATCTCCTCGGCCCGCTCGGCGGTGTCGGCGAGGACCAGAACGCGGTTGTCGCGGACTTCCAGGAAGCCACCGCCGACGGCCAGAGTGACCTCGTCGGACCCCTTCCGCGCGCGCAAGGCGCCGGGCTGAAGGGTCGTCACGAGCGCGGTGTGCCGTGGGAGGATCCCGAGCTCTCCCGGGCTGCCCGGCGCGATCACCATGTCGACGTCGTCGGAGTACACCATCCGCTCCGCAGTGACGATGTCCAGGTGGAGCTCCGGCATGCTAGCGCACCCCCGCTGCCTTCGCGCGTTCGACGACCTCGTCGATGGTGCCGGCCATGTAGAAGTGCTGCTCGGGAACGTCGTCGAGCTTGCCGTCAAGAATCTCACGGAACCCGCGCACCGTTTCGCGCAGGGGAACGAACACGCCGGGACGGCCGGTGAACGGTTCGGCCACGAACATCGGCTGGGACAGGAACCGCTGGATCTTCCGCGCGCGTGTGACGGTCAGCTTGTCTTCGTCGCTCAGCTCTTCGACCCCGAGAATCGCGATGATGTCCTGGAGGTCCTTGTATCTCTGCAGGACTCTCTGCACACCGCGCGCCACGTCATAATGCTCTTGCCCGACGGTCCGGACGTCCATGATCCGAGAGTTCGATGCGAGCGGGTCGACCGCCGGGAAGAGTCCCAACTCGACAATCGAACGGTCCAGCGACACGATCGCGTCGAGGTGGCCAAAGGTCGTCGCGACAGCAGGGTCGGTGTAATCGTCGGCGGGAACGTAAATCGCCTGGACCGACGTGATCGACCCCTTCTTCGTGGACGTGATCCGCTCTTCCAGCTCACCCATCTCGGTCGCCAGGGTCGGCTGATAGCCGACCGCGGACGGCATGCGTCCCAAAAGCGCCGACACCTCCGCGCCGGCGAGGGTGAAGCGGAAGATGTTGTCGATGAACAGCAACACGTCGCGGCCTTCGACGTCGCGGAAGTACTCGGACATGGCCAGCCCGGTCAATCCCACCCTCAGCCGCACACCCGGCGGCTCGTTCATCTGGCCAAACACCATCACGGTGTTGGCCATGACGCCGGATGCCTTCATCTCGTGCCAGAGGTCATTGCCTTCACGGGAGCGCTCGCCGACGCCGGCGAAGACGCTGAAGCCGCCGTACTCGGCGGCGATGTTACGAATCAACTCCTGGATGATGACCGTCTTGCCCGTTCCTGCTCCGCCGTAGATCCCGGTCTTGCCGCCACGCGTAAAGGTGGCGACGAGATCAATGACCTTGAGGCCGGTCTCGAAGACCTGGGATTCGGTATTCTGCTCTTCGAATGACGGCGCGGGCCGATGGATCGGGAAGTGCGTCTCCGCGTTGACCGGTCCCATGCCGTCGATCGGTTGTCCGAGCACGTTGAACATGCGGCCGAGCGTCGCCGGGCCAACCGGGACCTCGATCGGCGCGCCGGTGTCAGACGCCTCCGCACCCCGTCGCAACCCGTCGGTCGTGTCCATCGCGACGCAGCGGACCCAGTTGTTTCCCAGGTGCTGCTCGACCTCGACCGTGATCGGTCCACTCTCTTTGTCTACGATAACCGCGTTCAGCAGGCTCGGCAGTCGACCGGGCGGGAACTCGATGTCCACGACCGGGCCGATGACCTGCACGACCTTTCCTTTACTATCAATCGCCACTTCTCACCTCCTGCGAAAACACTAGGAAGCCTTCAGGGCTTCGGCGCCGGCGGCAATCTCCAGGATCTCCTTGGTGATGCCGTCCTGACGCGCCTTGTTGTAGCTCAGCGTGAGCTCTCTAGCGACCTCGCGAGCGTTTTGTGTCGCGTTGTGCATCGAGATCATCCGCGAGCTGTGCTCGCTCGCCGCCGTTTCGAGGACCGCCTGATAGACCTCGACCTCGACGTACCGCGGCAAGAGCCGCGACAGGACCGTCGCCGGGTCCGGCTCGAACAGGTAATCGACGACCGCCGCGGCTGTCCGCGGCGGTGGGACCACCGGCAGAATCTGCTGCCGCGTCGCCTCCTGGCGCGTGGTCGAGACGAACCGGCTGTAAACGACGTCGACGCGATCGAATCGCCCCGCGCGATACCCGTCGATCGCGAGGGTCGTGATCGGCGCGACCTGGACCAGCGAAGGCCGCTCGGGTAGCCCGCTCACCTCGGCGACCATCTCACTGCCGTGACGGACGAGCCAGTCGCGTCCCTTTTTGCCAATCGCCATGGTCTGGACCGGCACCGGTTGCTCGAGGATGAACCGGGCCGAGCGCCGAATCACGTTGGTGTTGAGTGCGCCGCACAGGCCGCGATCGCTGGTGATCACGATCAGACCGACGCGCTGCACCGGCCGCTGGACCAGCAGCGGATCGAGCTCATCGGTGGTTGCCGTGAGCCGGGCCAGACCACCGACGAGCTCGGCCATCTTGTCGGCGTAAGGCCGGCTCGCGGCCACCGCTGCCTGCGCTCGCCGCATCTTGACCGCCGAGACCATCTCCATCGCCTTGGTGATCTGGCTCGTGTTCTTGACGCTGCGAATTCGCCGTCGAAATTCTCGTGTGCTAGGCATCGCCTCGTCCTTGCTCTGTAAGTTCTGTCACGATGCCCCGGTGACGACCGTGGCTTTGACTTCGTCACGATCTCGAAACTGTTGTTTGAGCGCCCCCGGGGCACCCAAACAACAGTTTCGAGACAAATTCTCAGTACGGGACGGTCTGCTTGAACTCGCCAACTGCTTGCTTCAAGCCTTCGATGGTCGCGTCAGAAAGCGTCTTCTCGTCCGTCACCGCTTGCAACAGGTCCGGATGATTCGATCCGAGGAAACGCAGCAGGCCGGTCTCGAACGTGCGGATCTGGGCGACCGGTACGTCGTCCATGAAGCCACCCGTCACCGCCCAGATCGCGACGACTTCCTGGGCGATCGTCAACGGTTCGAATTGCGGCTGCTTGAAGACCTCGGTGATGCGCGCCCCCCGCTCGAGCTGCGCCTGCGTCGCCTTGTCCAGGTCAGACCCGAACTGGGCAAACGCGGCCAGCTCGCGGTACTGGGCGTAGTCGAGACGCAAGCGCCCCGCGACCTGCTTCATCGCTTTGATCTGCGCTTTGGATCCCACCCGCGACACCGATAGCCCAACGTTGACGGCGGGCCGGATGCCGGCGTAGAAGAGATCGCTTTCCAGGTAGATCTGGCCGTCGGTAATCGAGATTACGTTGGTCGGAATGTAGGCAGACACGTCGTTGGCCTGCGTCTCGATGATCGGCAGGGCCGTCAGGCTGCCGCCGCCGTGTTCCTGATCGTACTTTGCCGCGCGCTCTAGCAGCCGTGAGTGCAGGTAGAAGACGTCGCCGGGGTAGGCCTCGCGGCCCGGCGGGCGGCGCAGCAGGAGCGAAATCTCGCGGTAGGCCCAGGCGTGCTTGGTCAAGTCGTCGTAAATGATCAGAGCATCCTGTCCGTTTTCCATGAACTCTTCGGCCATCGCACAACCGGTGTACGGCGCGAGATACTGCAACGCGGCCGAGTCGGTCGCGTTGGCGGCCACGATGATCGTGTGGTCCATCGCCCCGAGCCGCTCGAGCGTACCGACGACCTGCGCCACCTTCGACGCCCTCTGGCCAATCGCGACGTAGACGCAGAAGACGCCGCTGTCCTTCTGGTTGATGATCGAATCGAGCGCCATCGCCGTCTTGCCGGTGCTGCGGTCGCCGATGATCAGCTCGCGCTGGCCGCGACCGATGGGGATCATCGAGTCGATCGACTTGATGCCGGTCTGGAGCGGCGTATCGACTTCCTCGCGGACGACCACGTTCGGCGCGATGCGCTCGACGACGCGGCGCCGCGTCGTACCGGTAGATCCCTTGCCGTCGATGGGTTGGCCAAGCGAGTCGACGACTCGACCCAGCAACTCCGGGCCGACCGGCACGTCGACGATTCGGCCGGTCGTGCGGACCTCGTCGCCTTCCTTGATCCCGACTTCATCGCCCAGGATGACTGCGCCGACGGTCTCTTCTTCCAGGTTCAGGGCAAGACCGGCGACGCCGCTGCTGAACTCGATCAGCTCGCCGGCCATTGCGCCAGCCAGCCCATAAATTCGCGCGATGCCGTCGTGGACTTCGATGACGGTGCCGACGTTCACCGCGGTTACCGGCAGACCGAACTTTTCGATCCGTTCCTTGATAATCGAGCTAATCTCATCCGCTCGAACTGCCATGGTTGCAACCTCCTCAAGCCATCAGGCTAGCACGCAGCGCCGCCAGCCGTCCGGCCACGCTTGCATCGATCAGTCGATCCCCGATGCGTGCGACGAAGCCACCGACGAGTGTCGGGTCCACCGCCATCGTGGCGATCACCTTTTGACCGGTGATGGCCTCGAGGCGGCGGGTGACCACCGCGGTCTCCTCGCCGTTCAAAGGGACCGCGGTGGTCACCCTGGCGGTGACGATCCCTCGCACGGCGTTCAACTCGGCCACGTACGCCGTGAGGATATCGTCGATCAAGGTGGTCCGCCGCGCCTCGATCAATAATAGAACAAAGTTGCGGCGCTTGGGGGCGAGTCGCGACAGGGTTCCCTCGACGATCTGGCGCTTCTCGGCGAAGGAAACTCCAGGGTTGTCCAGCAACGATCGCAACTCAGGTCCGTCCAGCGCAGCGACAATCGTGCGCAAGTCATGAAGCCAGCCGTCCAGGTCGTGCTCTTCGCGCGCGATGTCGAAGACGGCACGAGCATAGCGTCGGGCTACTCCGCGGGTGGCCACGATTTTCTCTCGGTCTCCTTCCCGGTCAGTTTAGCTTCAACTTTTCGGCTTCGGCGAGAGCCTCGTCGACCAGGCGGTAGTGCGAGGCCTGATCCAGCGACCGCCCGACAACCCGGCTCGCCGCGAACAAGGCGAGGTCCGCGACCTGCTTTCGCAGCTCGGCGACGGCACGCTCGCGTTCGCGTTCGATGTCTTCGAGCGCTTTGACCCGAAGCTGATCGACCTCTTGTCGGGTCTTCTCCATCTCGTCCTGCCGGAGTCGGTCGGCAATCTTCTCGGCCTGCCCGATGATCTCCTGTCCTTCGCGCCGCGCGTCGGCCAGTCGTCGAACAAACTCTTCTTCCGTGCTCGCGGCCTGCTGCCTTACGGCTTCGGCGCGTTCCATGCTCTCGCGGATGCGCAGGGAACGTTCGTCGAGCATGCGGAGAATGGGCTTGTACGCCACCATGCGCAGGATCAGCAGGAGCAAGATAAAGTTGACGAACTGCGCCACCAGACCCGGTACCGAGATTCCAAGAGCTTCCACGTCGTCCTCTTCTTCTTTGGCGCGCCCCGCTTGACGATGCTCCAGCGCGAGGGGCGGCGGGAATGACCAGACCGGGCGCTTCTCGGCCCGATCTGGTCTGCTTAGACCTCAGGGGACAAACTTGAGAATCAGCGCGACGACCAGCGCATAGATTGCGATGGCTTCGGCGAACGCGAGCCCGAGGATCATATTGAGCCGGACCGCCGGCTCTGATTCGGGATTGCGTCCAATCGCTTCCATCGCACGGGCGACTAGCAGGCCAATGCCAATGCCTGGTCCGATGGCCCCCAGGCCGATCGCTAGGCCAGCCGCCAGCATCCTAACGCCAACATCCGTCACAGCCACTTCCTCCTTCTGCCGCTATGGGCCTCGAATCGACGTTTGTCACCGGCCCGATCAAGTCGAGCCAGCAGGTGGGTGCCTGGTCTTAATGCAACCGGCCGTGTCCGTCGCCGCCGAACGCCCGAAGTCGGTCGGGGCCTCGGCGGCCAACAAGGCGCCATGCGCTTGCAAGCCGTGGGAAACTTTCTGGGGAACGCGCGAGTAAGCTTACCCGAGATGCGAGCAGCCAAATCACTTCCACGCGCCGTGGAGCGAGTGTGATTCCGTCCGGGTGCCTGGCGCGTCGGAGTCAGGTCAGTCCTCCCGACTGTTGTCTCGATGCTGCGCGTGACGTTGTTCGACCGATTCCTCGATCGTCGCCGAGATCAAGCGATAGACGCCAAAGCTGCCGGCGGCGATGCCCAGCAACGAAAGGACCAGTGTCGCCCAGGGCCTGGTGCCGAAGTGCGCGTCGATCCACAGGCCCAGAAGCAGCCCGAACAGGATCGACCCGACCATGGTCAGTCCTAACTGAGTGATGAGCGCCAATGGTCCCCAGTCACGACCCATCGCTCAGGATCCTAACCGCGGGTCGAGGACCACGGCTGGCCCTCCCTGCTCAATGCCGGAGGGAAGTATAGCATAGGCGGCAGTCTCCCCGCAACAACCGGTTGGACGCGCCCAGGGGAGCAAAAAGCCCTGTGCGCGTGGATGGGCACAGGGCTGTCCGAAACCACCGGCGTGCCGCGCCGCCAAAGTCTGGAGGGTGACTGAAAAGGGTCGGTTAGTGGAAGATTTGCTGTGCAAATCTTCCACCAACCGACCCTTTTCAGTCACCCTCTAATTGCTCACCGCGGCCTCGGTGAGGGCCGACTCGCCCGTGCTCTCGAAGCACTGGTTGAGTTCGTCGCCTTCGACCGTTTCGTCGCGCATCAGCTTCTGCGCCAGGCGGTCGAGGATGTCTCGGTGTTCGGTCAACAGGTCCTTCGCTCGGCTGTACGCCGAGCTGATGAACGTCTGAATCTCCTCGTCGATCGCCTCGGCGCTCTTCTCGCTGTAGTTCTTCTGCTCGGCGATTTCGCGACCGAGGAAGATCAGCTCCTCTTTGTGACCCATCGCAACCGGCCCGATGCGCTTGCTCATGCCGTACTCGGTAACCATGCGTCGGGCCATGTGAGTGGCCCGCTCGATGTCGTTCTCGGCGCCGGTCGTGATCTCGCCGAAGACGTTCTCTTCGGCCACGCGGCCACCCAGCGCGAACGCCAGCGTGTCCTCGAACTGCGACTTGCTCCAGAGGTACCGGTCTTCGATCGGCAGCAGCCGGGTGTAGCCACCCATCATGCCCCGAGCGATGATCGAAACTTTGTGCAGCGGGTCGAGGTTGGTGAGCATTCGGGCCACGACCGCGTGCCCGGCCTCGTGATAGGCCGTCACGAGCTTTTCTTTTTCGGAGATGATCCGCGACTTTCGTTCTGGACCGGCGATCACCCGGTCGATCGCCTCTTCCATCTCGATCATGCCGATCTTCTTCTTATTGCGACGCGCCGACAGAATCGCGGCCTCGTTCACCAGGTTCGCCAGGTCGGCCCCGGAGAAGCCGGCGGTCTGCTTGGCGAGCACCTCGTTGCTCACGGTCGAGTCGAGCGGCTTGCCACGCATGTGGACGTCGAGGATGGCGCGCCGTCCATTGATGTCCGGCCGGTCGAGCACCACCTGCCGATCGAATCGCCCGGGCCGCAACAGCGCCGGGTCGAGCACGTCGGGCCGGTTGGTGGCCGCGACGACGATGACGTTGGTATTGGAGTCGAAGCCGTCCATCTCCACCAGGATCTGGTTCAACGTCTGCTCGCGCTCGTCGTGGCTCCCGCCCAGACCCGCGCCTCGCTGCCGCCCGACGGCGTCGATCTCGTCGACGAAGATAATGCACGGCGAGTTGCGCTTGGCCTGGTCGAAAAGGTCGCGGACTCGACTCGCGCCAACGCCGACGAACATCTCGACGAACTCCGAGCCGCTGATGCTGAAGAAGGGAACTCCGGCTTCGCCGGCGACGGCCCGGGCCAGCAGCGTCTTGCCGGTGCCCGGAGGCCCGACCAGCAGAACGCCGTGCGGAATGCGCGCGCCCAAGGCCGCGAACTTCTCCGGGTACTTCAAGAATTCGACGATTTCCTGCAGCTCTTGCTTCGCTTCCTCGACGCCGGCGACGTCCGAGAACGTCACCGCGGGCTTGTTCCCCATGAACATCCGCGCCCGGCTCTTCCCGAACGACAACGCCTGATTATTCGACCCCTGGGCCTGCCGCATCATGAACAGCAGGAAGCCGGCGAGAAACAGGTACGGTAGGAACTGGATCATCAACCCCAGAAGGTTGCCGAACTGCGCCGGCTGCTGATAGACGACGTTGATCTTGCTGACTTCGTCCGCCGGGACTCCGGCGTCCCGCAAGGTCTGATAGACGCCCGAGTTCGGGTCCGCCTGCGCCTGCGCATCGCCGTTGGAATCGTTGCGCTGAACCGTCCACGTGTCGCCCTGGGCCTCGATCTGTTTGATCTCGCCCTGCTTCGCCAGTACCACGACATCGCCCAGCGACATCTTTGTCGGCTGCTTGCTACCCCCCGTCGGGAAGAATGACAAGAAGAGTGCAATCGCCGCGACGAGGATCAACAGATATATGAAGCTGTTCTTCAGCCACTTCGTATCCTTCATCCGACCTCTGTCCCCCGTGCGGATTCGGCTCCTAGCGGGAATTATAACAGAATCGCCTTACTTTTCAACTTGACCGATCTGATAGATCTCCGGGCGGAGCACGCCGACGTACGGCAGATTGCGATAATGCTCCGCGTAATCCAGCCCGTAGCCAACCACGAACCGGTCCGGTATCTCGAAGCCGAGGTAATCGATCGGCGGCCCGGTTTCGCGCGCCTTGCGCTTTTGCAGCAGGGCGCAGATGCGGACACTGGCCGGACTCCGATCCCGCAGATTGTCCACGATGTAGCGCAAGGTCAACCCGGTGTCGACGATGTCCTCGACGACGAGCACGTCGCGCCGGTCGATTCCCTGGTCCAGATCTTTGAGAATTCTGACGACGCCCAGTGATTGTGTACTGGACCCGTAGCTCGAGACGGCCATGAAGTCGATCTCGACGGGCAAGTCGATCCGGCGCGACAGGTCGACCATGAAGACGACCGCGCCTTTCAAGACGCCGACGAGCAGCGGCTGTTTGCCGGCGTAGTCACGAGTGATCTGCCGACCGAGCTCGGCGATCCGGTCCTGCAGATCGTCCGCGCCGATCAGGATCTCGGCGACGTCGTCGTTCAAGTTGCGCACGCCGTCTCCTGCGGGCTGACCGCGGCCGCTCTGCCCCGCGAGCCGAGTCCGTCGACGGACAAACAAATCACGTCCGGACAGTTGGCAGCGGCGAGGAACCGGCGGTCGCGACGAACGCCGACGATCCAGGCGATCCCCGATGGCCCCGCGACGACTGGCACGCCGTCGCGCTCGGCGCGCGGGACGTGCGCGTCCACGAGCACGTCCTGGAGCTTCTTCCGACCCACCATCCCCTCGGGGAAAATCCAGTCACCCGACTGTCGTGCTCGGACGACGAGCGAGCTAGCTTCCGCGAGCATTGCGCCGTCTAGATCGCAGTGCCAGCGGTCGCCACGGCGATCCCCGCAGGGCGCGCCGGTACGGCGAACCCGGACGATTGGCTTGACGGCTGCCTCCGCCGGCAGCCGACCGTCGAGCGACGATGAGATGCCCGCGAGCTCGACACACTGCTCCGATGACAGCAGCAGCTCCCGTGGCTCGATCGACAGCAGCGCTTCGCGTTTCCCAAGCGGCGGGATCACGGCCTGACGGCGGCGCACGACGATCCGATCGTGTTCGACGCAAAGCTCGACGCCGCCCGGCCAGGTCAACGTCTTGCCGGCCGGCCAGGCATCCGCCGCGTGCATGCCTTGCTCGACATTGTCGGCGCCGAGGCCACCGGTCGTGAGAGCCAGCGCCGAGGCCGCGCGGCGCAGCAAACCGCGCTTGAGAGCGGATGGTAGCCCGTTCCACGCCGATCGTCGAACGACCCAACCGTCGTCGTCGCGTTGCGCCAGGTCGGGCAGGCGACGTTCGAGCTCGCGATCGAGGAATTCTTCCGCGTCCAGCGCGCACCTCGCCAAACGCGCGAGCCCC
This sequence comes from Chloroflexota bacterium, assembly GCA_035534795.1. GTDB lineage: Bacteria > Chloroflexota > UBA6077 > FW602-bin22 > CADDYW01 > JAJPKB01. The sequence continues at coordinate 911 of DATLRG010000567.1, read as the reverse complement.
GCGTCGAGGCCCGGGTTGATCGCTCGCAGCCGCGGCACGATTTCGTGGCGGACCCGGTTCCGGGTGAAGGCGCGATCGAGGTTGGATGGATCGAGGCGCGCGGTCACGCCGTGCTCGCCGCAGAATGCCTCGGTGTCGCCCCGACGCACGTTCAGCAGCGGTCGGATGAGGCGAAAGGGCCCGGTCCCGGGCAGGTCGATGACGGCGTCCTCGACCATGCCAGCCAGCCCGCGTAGCCCCGTACCGCGCACCAGGTGGAGCAGGCGCGTCTCGGTCTGATCGTCCTGCGTGTGCGCGACCAGAACGCCTTTGGCGTGAATCGCCCGCTGGAGGTGGGCCAGAAAGTGGTAGCGCTCGCGTCGCGCCGCTTCTTCAACGCCCAGCCGTTGCTCGTCAGCCGTTCGCCGGACGTCTCCTCGTCCGACCGTGACCGGCAGGCCGAGCGCCCGGGCCAAATCTTCGACGAAAGCGGCGTCGGCAGCGCCGTCCGGTCGCAACCTGTGATCGAAGTGGGCGACGTGAAGCCCCAGGGCGAACGCGTCGCGCACCTCCTTCAGTCCGAGCAGGAGCGCCAGCGAATCCGGCCCGCCGGAGACGGCGACGACCAGCCTGGTCTGCTCCAGGTGGCAGCGCCGAAGCGCATCGCTGAGTTTCGAAACCACGGGGTTCGTCATGACTTCACGTTTACCTGGTAAACAATTCGGCGATCCCGGGAGAATCCAGGATCGCCGAAGGTTGGTAGCGGGGGTTGGATTCGAACCAACGACCTTCGGGTTATGAGCCCGACGAGCTACCACTGCTCCACCCCGCGTCAACAGGGTAATCTTACCTGAAAACTCTGGGACTGTCAAACGAGGCTCCGATTGCTGAAATTGCACCATAAGGATCATGCAACCGAGGAAAGGCCATGG
>DATLRG010000566.1:0-3609 GCA_035534795.1 Chloroflexota bacterium | reverse complement strand
TCTTCACTCAGTCCTCATCACTCATCACTCATCACTGATCACTCGGGAGAGGGTAGCGTGGGGAACGAGGACCGCATCTGCTACGAGGCGAACGCGCACTATTTGCCGGGCGAGCTGCCCTGGGATGAGCGCCTGCGCCGGATCGCCGAGGCCGGCTTTTCCACGGTGGAGATTCTGTTTCCGCAGCGTCACGACCTGGACGAGCTGGAGTCGCTGCTGCGCCGGTATCGCTTGAGATTGGCGCTGATCGACACCGAATCGGACCCCGAGTACCCCCGCGGCCACCTCTCGGCGCCGGACGCCGAGGAGCGTTTCTGGTTTCGCATGAACGAAGCGCTGGCGATCTGCCGCCGGCTCGGCGCGCGCCGGATCAACGTGCTGGCGGGGCGACACCTGCCCGGTCTTCCCCCCGCGCAGCAACGGGACGTCGCGGTGGAGCGCCTGCGGCGGGCCGGCGCGCGGGCCGCCGACGACGGCATCATGCTGCTGATCGAAGCGTTGAACGACCTGGACAATCCCGGCTACTTCGTGTCCCGATCGTCGGAGGGGATTGCCCTGATCGACGCGGTCGGCCTGCCGAACGTCCGCTTCCAGCACGACTTCTATCATCTGCAGGTGATGGAGGGCAGGCTGATCGACACGTTTCGCGCGAACGTCGGCAAGATCGGCCACCTCCAGGTGGGCGATGCCCCTGGCCGCGTCATGCCCGGGCTGGGCGAGATCAATCTCGCCAACGTCTTGCAGGTCGTCGAAGCGTCGAGCTACCGTGGCTACGTCGGGCTGGAGTACCGTCCGCCCGAGGATGGCTCGGACCCGTTCGCCTGGCTTCCCCGCGAGAAACGTGGGCGAATCTTGAAGGAATAGTGGCCAGCGGTGAGCGCAGGCTGGTTGGTGCCTGGCAGAGCTGGCCCGGCGACTCCTTTCTCCTGACCGACGGCCGCGTTCTGCGGGTCGTCTATCGTGGTCGCTGCCCCGGCGGCGCCGGCCCGGACGTTCGGGGGGCGCTGCTCGCCTTCGACGACGGGTCGTTGATCGAGGGCGACGTCGAGTTTCACCAGAGGACGAGCGACTGGTATGCCCACGGGCACCACCAGGACTCGCAGTACCGTAGCGTCGTGCTGCACGTCGTGGGGACCGCCGATGCCCCGGCCCCGACCGGTCCCGCCGGCCAGCCGATTCCGACGCTGGTCCTGCCTCCGCCGGAGCACCCTGATCCCGACGACAGCGCGCTGGGCCCCGCGGCGTGTCATCGGGGCGCCCGCTCCCGCGGGCCGGCCGCGTTGGGGGCGCTCCTCGACGATCTGGGCGACCGGCGCCTGACGCAGCACGCGTCGCGGTTCGAGGCCGACCTCACGCGCCTGTCGACGGAGCAGCTTGCCTACGAGGCGCTCTGCGAGGCGCTGGGGTTCAGTCGCAACCGGACGGCTTTCGTTCGCCTGGCCCAGGCCGTTCCGGTCGCCGTCCTCACCGCGCTGCTCGGCCGTCGTCCGCTGGCCGACGCGCTCGATCTGGCCCAGGCGCTCCTTTTTGGCGCCGCCGGATTACTGCCGTCGCAGCGGGAGGCCGCCCACCTCGATTGGGACGCGAATCTCGAGGTGAGCGGCCTCGAAGAGATCTGGGCGCTCTACCGGCGGGAATGGGACGGGATCGGGTTGAACGCGACAGACTGGGTCTTCGGCGGAGTGCGCCCGGCGAACTACCCGACCCGGCGCATTGCCACGGCAGCACGCCTGGTGGTCGGCTACCGCGACCTCGGCCTGGATCGGGCGCTGCTGGCACCACTCGGCCGTGGGGAGCCGCCCTCGCCGGCCGCGCTCGAACGCCTCTTCCTCGTCGAGGACCCGTCGGCGTACTGGTCGACCCACGCCGACTTTGGCCGGCCGCTGCCCGGTGGCCCCGCGGCCCTGCTGGGACGCGATCGCGCGCGCGACGCGGTGGTCAACGTCGTCCTGCCGCTGGCTCTGGCGGTAGCGGCAGAAACCGGGGACCGCGGGCTCGCGGATGCGGCCTGGGCGGCCTATCGTTCCTTCCCCCGCCCGTCGTCCTATCACGCAGCGGACAAGCTCGCCACGGAGATCGGCGCCGCCGATCGGCTCGTCGGCAGCGCTCGCCGCCAGCAGGGCCTGCTCTACTTGCTCCGGAACCATTGCGAGCGCGCCGGCTGCGTCACCTGCCCGCTCGCGCAGTGACCGGGCCCGAGAGTTGGCTTCACGCCAGCCCTCGCCAGTCTTCGAGGGCACGATCGACGAAGCTGTCGGTGCTGCCCAGGTACGCCGCTGGATCGAACACCTGGTCGACCGCGTCGGACGGCAAAGCGGCACGGATCTGGTCGTCGTCGAGGGCCGCCTGTCGCAGACTGACGCCCAGCGCCGTGGCACGCTCGCAGGCTGCCCGAACCAGGTGGAAGGCCGCGACTCTGCCGAATCGCGGCGCGAGGGCCATGGTCAGCGCCTCGGCCATGATCGTGCCGCCGCCCAGATCGAGGTTGGCGCGCAGCCGCGCGGGATCGACCACGAGCCCCTGGACCGCCTGGTGGACCCGCTCGATCGCGTGTGACGTGTAGCGGAAGAGGTTGGGCAACGCCTCCCACTCCGCCTGCCAGCCACCGACCGCGCGTTCGTGCTCCTGCACCATCGCGCCCAGGACCACCGGCACCACGCCGATCGCGAGCCGCGCCGCCGCGAGCGCCATGGTCGCGTCGACCGGGTTGCGCTTCTGCGGCAGGGCCGACGATCCGCCCTTGCCAGTCACCGCGACCGGCGAGACCTCGCCGACTTCCGTCTGCGCGAGCAGGGCCACGTCGCTCGCGATTTTCGCCATCGCCCCGGCGACGACGCCGAGCGCCGTGGCGACCTCGGCGATGCGGTCGCGCTCGGCGTGCCACGGCAGCGTCGGCACCGCGAGCCCCAGCTCCCCGGCGAGGAGCTCCGTCACGCGCATGCCCTCCTGGCCAAGCGAGGCGAGTGTCCCGGCGGCGCCTCCGAACTGCACGACGAGGACCCGCCCGCGCAACTCACGGAGGCGGCGCACTTGGCGCGTCGCGAGCGCCAGCCAGCGCGCCGCCTTGAGTCCGAACGTGATCGGCAGCGCCTGCTGCAGTAGCGTGCGGCCGGCCATCGGCGTGCGACGATAGCGCTCGGCAAGCGACGCGCACGCGCTACCGACGTCCAGCAGGCCGCCCGTGAGGAGATCGAGTCCACCGCGCAGCTGCAGCACCAGGGCGGTGTCGATCGCGTCCTGGCTCGTCGCGCCCCAGTGGACGAACTGGCCGGCCTCGCCCGCGACGCGCTCCGTCAGCCGGCGCACGAGGGGAATGGCCAGGGTGCCGGCCACGGCGGCCTCCCGGTCGAGCGTCGCGACGTCGAACAAGTCCGCGCGACAGGCGGCCGCGATGGCCGCGGCCGCCGCCGGAGGAATGATGCCGGCGCGCGCCTCGGCGCGGGCAAGCGCCGCCTCGAAGGCGAGCATCTCGCGGACGTGCGCCTCGCGGGAGAAGGTCTCCGACATTCGTGGCGTGCTGTACACCGGCTGCGCCCCGTCACACGTTGAAGAACGCGGTCTCGCCCGCGCCTTGCAGGATGACGTCAAAGCGATAAACCACGACTCCGC
>DATLRG010000565.1:0-5567 GCA_035534795.1 Chloroflexota bacterium | reverse complement strand
TCGCTCGGTGACGGTCTCGTTGACTTCACTGACAGTCTGTTGCTGCTTCGCCATATCCCCTCCGCATCGCTGGGTATGGCTTGTTCTACCTCACTCGCTTGCTTGTGGCAAGTCCCCTCGCTTATATCAAAACGTCAGCCCCAAAGCAAGTCTTCTTGACCAAACTCACGCCGGTTCCAGGTAGACGACCTTCTCGACGTCCAGGATGAAGACGGTCGCACCGCCGACCTGCACTTCGACCGGCACCGCCGGCAACATGTCCGGCGTCGATTGGGCGAACAGGTCGTACGCGAGCACGACCCGCGTCTTGCACTCCGCCTGAATCGACGTCAGTAGATCTGGCAGACGAGAGGCTGGGATGCCCGAGAGCAAGGTCGCGTTCCCTCGCCGCAGAAACCCACCGGCGCTGTCGAGCCGAGTGAGTCGGAATCCTTCGCTAATCAGGCGATCGGCGAGCGGTCCGGCGTCGTCCGGGTTCACGACCGCCACGACGAGTCGATTGATCGCGCCGGGCGGATCGATATAGTCGGTCACGAGATCTCCTTTGTCAGTGTATCCGCGTCGCCAATGGTACTCACACGGCTGGCGCATTTCAAGCATAATAGAGGGTGTCTGAAAAGTGACGGTTGGTGGACGATTTGCACCGCGAATCTTCCACCAACTGTCACTTTTCAGACACCCTTTACAGCGGAATCAATGCGGCGGGTACGGGCAGGGGTTCGGGCGTGTCCCTCGAAACTCCCCCTGGAGGTCCCGGTGATCACACAACTCTATGAGATTGTCTGCCAGCGGTCCGCCGCGATTCCCACCGCGGTCGCGATCGGTGGACAGCAGGGCCTGGGCTGGAAAACGCTGACGAGCCGGCAGCTCCTCGACGCGGTGGACCGCCTGGCCGTGGAGCTCGCCTCGCTGGGTATCGTGGAAGGTGATCGCGTGGTGCTCTGGGTCCCGAACCATTGGCGTACCCCCGTCTACCTGTTCGCCATCTGGAAGCTCGGCGCGGTCGCCGTCCCTTTCGACCGCGAGATGAATCCAGAAGCAGCGCCGCGCATTCTCGACGCGGTCGAGCCCCGCGCCATCATCGTGGGTTACGACGAACGGCCCGTCTGGGCAGGCGAGCGCGACGCGACCGAGTGGTGGGAGCCGGGCGCGCTTCGGCGGAAGCCAGCAGTCAGCGGGCAGGAGTCGGAAGACGACGACGTTTCGCGGGGTGGCGTTGAGAGCGACTCGACGTCGACGCCCACGCACACCCTTGGCGGAAGCGGCGTCGCCCCGAGTGGAGCATGGACGCGGCCGGCGGAGGAGCTGGCGGCAATCTTCTTTACCTCGGGCACCACGGGTTCTCCCAAGGGCTGCACGATCACGCACGCGAACCTCTGCTCGCAGGTCGAGGTTCTTGGAGAGAACATTCCGTTGGATCCGAGTTGCCGGCTAGCGAGCATCCTCCCCCTCTCTCATTTATTTGAATTGACCTGCGGCTTGCTCTACGCGCTCTCGGCCGGTGCGGCGATCCATTACATCCCCAGCCGTCGTGGACCCGACGTGGTGCAGGTGCTGGTGGAGCAGCGGATCACGCACATGATCGCGGTGCCCCAGTTGCTGACACTCATGGGCCAGAAACTCGACGCGCAGCTCCGCGCCGGACTGCCCGCGCCAGTCTACGCGGCCTTGAACGCCGTGGCCGGCCGCTGCTCGCTGCCGACGCGGCACAAGCTCTTCTGGCAGGTTCATCGCAAGCTGGGCGGACAGTTGCGCATGGTGGCGACCGGCGGCGCCGCCATGCCAGTCGAGACACAACTGCTCTGGGAGCGCCTGGGCGTGCGGATCGTCCCGGGGTACGGCACCAGCGAATGTTCCCCGGTCGTCACCTGCGGAGTCCCAGATGGCAGCACCCCAATCGGCAGCGTCGGCCGCCCGCTGCGCGGCGTCGAGGTCCGCCTCGGCCCGGACGGGGAGCTCCTGGTTCGCGGACCGAACGTGATGCGGGGCTACTGGAACGACTCCAGCCGCACGGCGGAAGTGCTTCAGGCCGGCTGGTACGCGACCGGCGACCTGGCGACGATCGATCGCTCCGGCAACGTCCGCCTGATCGGCCGTGCCAACGACCTGATCGTCCTGCCGAGCGGCCTGAACGTCTGGCCCCAGGACGTCGAGGACGTTCTCCGGTCGGACCCGGCAGTCGACGACGCGGTAGTCATCGCCGTGCCCACGGCCGGTGGTGGCGTTCGCCTGCACGCTTACCTTATTCCGACCACCGGCGCCGCCAGCGGCGATCTACTTGGTGCGATCGTCGCCCGCGGCAACGGGCGGCTGGCACAGCACCAGCGCATTGCCACGGCGTCCTGGTGGAGCGGCGCCGATTTTCCGCGGACCTCGACTCTCAAGGTCAGACGGAACCTGTTGCCCGTGCCCGAGAGCTCGACAGCCGTCGAGGTGGCGAGCGCTCTCGCTGCCGACGATCCAGTGGGCCAGGCGATCGCCGGCGTTGCGCGCACCAGCGCGGCCCAACCTGCCCAGACACTCGGGGAACTCGGACTGGACAGTCTGAACCTCGTCGAGCTCGCGCTGCGCCTCGAGGAGAAGACGGGCAAAGCCGTGGCCGATGGCGACCTTCGCCTGGACCTGACGACCGATCAGGTGCGGCAAATCGTGCTCGACGCGCCAGCGCTGGACGCCGCGTCCGGGGCCGTCGGGGCCGGCGGCGAGAAGGTCAGCGCGGAGCAGCCGCTCTGGCCCTACACCTGGGGCCGCGTGTTTCGCGCGTCGCGCCTGCCCATCGAGCTGCTCTACCGCTACGCGGTCACGCGCACCACGGTTCTGGGTCGCGAGCACCTGGAGGGGCTGCCTGCGCGCGTCATCTTCGCCGGCACTCACCGCAGCTTCGCCGACCTGCCGCTGGTGGAGCACGCGCTCGCGGGAACCGCGGCTCGTCACTTCGCCGGGCGCCTGGTCGTCGCGGCCGGGGCAGGGCGCTTCGGACAGGCCGGGGCCTTCGCCCAATTCGGCGTCCTCGCCTATGGTCTCTATCCGCTGCGCCAGTACGGCGAGCGCGAGGTCAGCCTGCGCGGCCTGGCGAAGCTGGCCTCGGCGGGCAATGCGGTCCTGATCTTTCCGCAGGGCCGGCACACCCATCCCGAGCAGGAGCAGGCGGGAGATCCGCTGGCGCGCTTCCGACCCGGCGTCGCTCACCTGGCCGCGGCCTTGGAGGCGGTGGTCGTGCCTTTTGGCGTGGCCGGCACTGACAGCGTCTTGCCACCGTCGACCGAAGGGTTCAAAGGCGCCACGATTGGCGGCATTCCGGTGTCGATCCACCGGGGACCGCTGGCAATCGCCTTCGGCGCGCCCCTGGCGCTGGATCGTGGCGAGTCGCCCCACGCGTTCGCCGAGCGCCTGGAGCAGCTCTGCTACGCCCTTTCGCATGAGGCCGAGAAGGCACGTATAATGAGCGAGCAGTACTGAGCGCTGCGTCGAGACGCAATACGTGAAACGCAAAACGTAAAACGTAAGGCCGAGGCGCCGAAATGACCGTCGTTTGCGTCTTCCGTTTTCCGTTTTCCGTTTCGCGCACTGCTCAACAAAGAATCGAGGCGGAGGGTCTCCGTGAAAATCACCAACGTCGAAGCATTCCCGGTCTGGGGCGGCGCCCGGAACTTCCTGTTCGTCGTCGTCGACACCGACGACGGAATCTCGGGCGTCGGCGAGTCCGGCATCACCGGCCGTGAGCTGGCGTCGGTTGGAGTCGTCGATCACTTCAAGCCGCTGCTGGTCGGCCAGGACCCGAGCCGCATCGAGCATCTCTGGCAGTTGATGTTCCGTGGCGGCTTCTTTCCGGCCGGGCACGTTACCTCCGGCGTCCTCTCGGCCATCGACATCGCTCTGTGGGACATCCGCGGCAAGGCGCTCGGCGTGCCGGTCTACGATCTGTTGGGCGGGCTTGCGCGCGACCGCGTCGTCTGCTACCCCCACAACGTCGGCCACGCGATGGACGTCGATGGCCTGGTCGAGAGCTGCCTGAGGACCAAAGAGGAGGGCTGGAAGTTCGTCCGGTGGGGTCTGCCCCAGGATGGTGAGATTTTGGAGCCAACCCGGTCCATCCGGGCCGCGCTCCGCCAGATGGAGGCGGTGCGCACCGCCGTTGGCGACGACGTCGAAATTTGTTTCGACGTCCACACGCGCCTGGATCCCGCCGATGCAATTCGCCTTTGCCGTGAGTCGGAGCAGTACCGGCCCTTCTTCATCGAGGACCCGCTGCGTTCGGAAAACAAGAACTCTCTGCGACTGGTCCGGCAGCACACCGCGGTCCCCATCGCGGTGGGCGAGCATTTCGCGAGCAAGTGGGAGTTTCGCGAGGTGGTCGAAGACGACTTGATCGACTACGCTCGGATCGATCTCTGCATCGTCGGTGGCATCACCGAGGCGAAGAAGATCGCCGGCTGGTGCGAAGCGCACTACATCAACCTGGCCCTGCACAACCCCCTGGGCCCGGTGTCGAGCACCGCCTGCTTGCACCTGAACCTGGCGACCAGCAACTTCGGCGTGCAGGAGCAGCCTCGCCGCACCGGGACGGTCCTGACCGACGTCGTGCCGGTCCAGCCCGAATGGCAGGACGGCTACCTTTTGCCGCCCACGAGGCCCGGCCTGGGCATCGAGTTCGACCGCGAGGCCGCGCGCAAGCACCCCTTCCAGATGCGTGAATTGACCCACCTGCGGCGCCTGGACGGGTCGTTTACGAACTGGTAGAACCGAGTCATGCGTGACGAGTGATGCGTGAAGAGCGGTCAGTGCTCAGCGACGAGTGATCAGTGATGAGACATGACGGGTCCGCACCGCCTGATCACTGATTATTGGCGACTGATCACTGATCGCTCTTCACTCATCGGTCATCACTCATCACTCGTCCGGGCGCCGGCACTTCTTTTGCTCTTCTTTACGGTAGTCCAGGGAGAGGACTCCATTGATCTGCTGGAGGTGCTGCGCACCTCCAGCAGATCAATGGAGTCCTCTCCCTGGACTACCCATAGAGCCGGAGGGCAAGAGCCGTGTTGCTGGGTCGATCGAAAGTCGTCATTATTGTGATCGCGCTGCTTCTCTCGCTTGCCGCGTGCAATGCCCTGGCGCTGGAACAGTCGATCTCGATGGAGTCGGTCTATCCGAGTGCGCGCCAGACGGAGGTGACCATCCACTACACGGTGCCTCCGCCACCGCCGGGCAAGGTGTACGTCCTCTGGGTCCTCAACCCCGCCGACCACGACACGGTCGACGTGGGCCAGGTGCCAGGCGGGCGCGACCTCACCGCGCGCGCGACCGTCAACTTCGAGGCCACCGGTGCCATCGTCTCGATCGAGGACCAACCCAATCCCGCGCGGATGAGCGACACCTGGGCCCTGAAGGTCGGTTCGGTGACGCCGGAGACACCCACGCCCAGCGTCGGCGTCCCAGCCGGTGCCGCGACCCCGAACGCCGGGGGCACGCCAAACACCGGCTAGCGCTGCTCGGCGATGTCTAAAGTAATGCCACGGTGAGAACTCCATCGCTGTGCCGGATTTGCCGCGCAAATCCGGCACAGC
>DATLRG010000564.1:0-2161 GCA_035534795.1 Chloroflexota bacterium | reverse complement strand
TTGCAATCATCTGGAGAGGGATCGTCGACGTGTACGGCGAGCTCTTTCCCATGGTTGGCATGAACCTGATCTGGCTGGTCATCAACATTCCGGTTGTCGCCGTGCTCACCACGCTCCTCGCCCTTTTCAAGGTGCCCGGACAGATCGGCTTTGTCGTCGCGATGCTTTTTGCGGTGCTGGCGCCCAATCCCGCCGCGGTCGGCATCCACAATTATGTCAACGAGCTCGCGAAGGAGGAGCGCGTCGACTTCGATCTGTTCTGGACTGGCTTGAAGACACTCTGGCGGCGTAGTCTCATCCTCCTGCTCATCGGGATCGTGGTCACCATTCTGCTGGGTGTGAACTTCTGGTTCTATTTCAGCAGCACTGTGACCGTCCTTCGCTATCTCGCCATCCTCTGGTTCTATGTCTTGCTCCTCTGGTTCACGATGCTGATGTACATGAATCCGCTGCTGGTCGAGCAGCAGGCCAAGTCGTATCGGTTGATCCTGCGCAATGCGTTCATCCTGGCGCTCGACAACATCATCCCGAGCCTCCTGCTGCTGATCGTCCTCGTGGCACTCAGCGCCCTGAGTATCGGCATCCCCCTGCTGATCGCCCTGGTCAGCGGCGCGCTGGTCGCGGACGTGGAGATGCGGGCAGTGCGTGCCTATCTGGAGAAGTACGAGTCTCGCGCTGCAAACCAGCGCGTCCGTTAAACCGCAACCCTCGCATGGTATAATCGCATGTTGGATTTCAACGGGGTTTACCGGATGCCGGGCGGCGATTGGCCGTCCGGCTTAGGGGCTATGACGAGTCTTTTACTAACGTCTCTGCTTCTCGACTGACCGTGGGTTCCAACGAAAGGATGGTCAAAGATGTCAGGACATAGTAAATGGGCGAAGATCAAGCACCAGAAGGCCGGGAGCGACGCCAAGCGCGGTCAGCTCTTCACCAAGCTCGGTCGCGAGATCACGATCGCTGCCCGCGAAGGCGGAGGGGACGTCGACGCGAACGTTCGCTTGCGACTGGCGGTGCAACGGGCTCGTGACGCGAACATGCCGGGTGAGAACATCGATCGCGCGATCAAGCACGGTGCAGGACAGGGCGACGGTGTGTCGCTCGAAGAGGCGGTCTACGAAGGATACGGTCCCGGCGGCGCTGCCATGATGGTCGAAGTCGCCACCGACAATCGCAATCGCGCGGCCGCTGAGGTCCGCAATGCGTTCACGCGGGGTGGCGGCAACATGGGCGAGAGCGGCTGCGTGGCCTGGATCTTCGAGCTGCGCGGCGTGATCGAGGTCGAGGCCGACGGACACGACCCGGACGAGCTGGCGCTGCAAGCGATCGACGCGGGCGCAGAAGACGTTCAGTCCGAGGGTGAGCTCCTTTCGATCTACACCAACCCGTCGGAGCTCGAGCAGGTGCGTCTGGCGCTCGCCGGGCAGAACGTGCCGATCACGTCCGCGGAGACGACGATGGTGCCGAAGACGACCATCGCCACCGACGACGAGACGGCGATGAGGATCCTTCGTTTGGTCGACCGGCTGGAAGAGCTTGACGACGTCCAGAAAGTGTATACCAACCTGGAAATACCCGATGCCGTCCTGGAGCAGTACGCCCGATGATGGCCGCGTGACGACAACGCGGTGCGCGCTGGGCGTCGATCCCGGGACGGCGCGGATGGGGTACGCGGTCATCCGGCAGGACGGCGGCGCACTCGTGCTGTTGACCTGCGGCGTGTTCGAGACGTCCAGCTCGCTCGCCTTGTCGGAACGCCTGGCTATCCTCTACGCCGGGCTGCTCCAGGTCATCGACGAGTTTCGACCGACGGAAGTAGCAATCGAAGATCTCTTTTTCAACCGAAACGTGCGAAGTGCCCTGTCGGTCGGCCAGGCGCGTGGTGTCGCCCTGCTCGCTGCGGCGCATCGCGGCCTCGCCGTGTACGATTACACGCCCTTGCACGTCAAGCAGTCGATTGCCGGGTTCGGGCGCGCTCGGAAAGAGCAGATTCAGGAGATGGTCCGCGTTTTGCTCGGGCTGACGAGCATTCCTCAGCCGGACGACGCGGCCGATGCCGCGGCGATCGCCGTGTGCCATCTGAACAGCGCGGCCGGCCGAGATCTTTACAAAAGTCTGATGGCATCCAAGGATTGGTAGTGCTTTCGCAGGGGGTGTTCGG
>DATLRG010000563.1:0-4928 GCA_035534795.1 Chloroflexota bacterium | reverse complement strand
ACCCCTCGTGGTAGCGGAACATGTAGCCCATCTGAATCAAAAGCGAGCCAGCGCGGGCGCGTTGGACCAGACTCTCGAAACCCGGCCAATCGTCGCCGGCCGGCTTGTCGTACCAGAGGTGCTTGCCGGCGTCGATCGCCGTGCTGGCCATGGCCAGGCTCTCGCTATTCTGCCCCTCGATCGCGATTGCCTGGATCTGGCCATCGCCAAGCATCTCCTCGGAGGAGCGGTACCAGTGAACGCCGGCATAGGCCGGGCTGCGCTCGGCCGCGGCCTGGGCGACCGGATCCGGCTCGTAGATGCCGGTCAGCACGGTGTTCGGATTCGTCAGAATGGCTCGGGCCTTGCCCGCGGCGTGCCCATGTTTGGTGCCGTATTGACCGATCAAAGTGGGCATGGGAGTTGTCCTCCTCTGTGTTTGCATTGCGTGCCCTGGGCTACCCCTCTCCTGCCCTCTCCCCCGCGAGGGGAGAGGAACCTGGCTGTGAGGATCTGCGCGGCAACCAGCTTCTCGCTGCCACAAGCCAGACCGTGCCGCCTGGAAGGCGGCGCTCCCAGTCCCCATGCACGCCGATCCTCTCGGCGACCGTTTAGTTCCCTCTCTCTCCTCGCGGGGGAGAGAGAGCAAGGGAAAGAGGGGTCGCCTCCTACCGGTACGCGCTCGCCTTTTCGATCTCCTCGGTCTCGGGAAGAACCTGAATCGCCAGGCCGTACTCGCCGCGCGGGAGCTGCTGAATCGCCCGGTTGGCGGCTTCGGCGAGGGTCGGGCTGGACCACTCGACGTCGCCGTTGCGCAGGTAGACGTACTGGCCGGCGTATTGACGTAACAATTCAGCGCGACGCGCCCGGAACACCGCCGCCTGTTCGATCGCCGCGGAGCGCGCGCCGATGGCCTGTTCGGTCGTGACTTTCATCTCGGTCTGAATGCTGAAGCGACGGCTGACCTCGCTGATTGGTACCCCGCGGACCTCGGTGCCTGCCAGATCCAGGATACCGACTCCCGCGCTGGCCGCCAGGCGCAGGTGGTTTTCCGAGACGACGAACGGCTCGGTGGGGAAGTCCGAGTGCGGATCGAATCCCATCACCGCCGCGCCGACGGCGTCGGTTGCGACCGGATCGTGGCCGGCCAGGAGCACGTTCATCTCGACCGGCTCGTGATCCATGCCGTAGTTCGAGGCGATCAGCCCGTCGACGACCGCGAGGTCGGGGCGCAAGGTCGTCGCGATGTCGACGACGATACGCATGAGCCGAAAGTAGTTCGTGTGCATGAAGTTGCGAAAGGTCGACCCGTAGCGGTGAAACGGCAGGATGCCGAACATATTCTTGACGCTCATCGTCACGCCGGCCGTGCCGTGCGCCTTGAGCTTGGCCACCGATACGACCGCGTCGACGTCGCTGAGTTCGCGGTTGAGGTAGACCGCCCGGTGGATCAATCCACCGCCCGGGACCGGCACCGGGACGATCTCACCGTCGTTGCCGTTGATCAGTCGGACGCCGAACTCGTCGACCAGGCGGAAAGCGTCCAACCAGCCGAAAACGTCCTGGGCGACGCGTGGGGCGCGGGCGTCGACTCCCTCGGCAACGATGATCTCGGCCCCGGGATTCGCCTCGCGCACCAGGCGGACGACCGCGCGAGTCACGGTTGGCTCGGCGCAACTGACGAAGCGGCCGAGGTGCTTGCGAATCGCGTCTTCGCTCGGCTTGGAGTTTGCGCCGACGTAGTTTGGCTTGATCAGAATCTTCCGGGCTCGCGCCACCTTCTCCGGAACGCCACCGGCCAGAGCGACGGTCTGGCGGACGGCCTCCTCGACTTCTTCGTTCGAACGATCGTGTTGACAGCGCGTGAGCGCGACGACTGGCCTACTCACAACATCCTCCCCAAAGCTGAATCTGCGAAAGCTGATTTCCTGGTTGGTGAGGCCAATTGTAGCAAACCTATCGCAGTTCGCGGCGCGGGTTGCGTTCCCTCGGCGGCTCGGATCTGTTAACCTAGGGCCAAGAGCGATGTCCGGGGAATCCTCACCCCGTCGGCCGTGGTCGCCAGCCGTTTCCCGCGTCGAGCGGGCGAGAGGCAGGGGGTGGAGGGATCCCGGCAACCGATTCGAGGGAGAACGCACGAGGAGGATTCAGTCATGGCAACGCAGGCGTCCCGTCCGACCCGCGAATATGTCCACGATCCTTCCTGGGGAAAGCTTCCCGAGGGCCTGACCGATTGGGCCTACGTTCCCGCCGTCGCGGTCGATTCGCACGACCGTGTCTACGTCAACCAGCGCGGTCTACCGTCGGTGATCGTTTACAGTCGTGACGGCGAGATTATCGCGACCTGGGGCGACCAGTTCGCGAAGGGGGCGCATGGTCTGACGATTCGCCAGGAAGCTGACGGCGAATATCTCTACTTTGTCGATGTCGCGCGCCACTGCGTGGTGAAAACGACCCTGGACGGGCACGAGCTCTGGACGCTGGGCGAGCCCGGGCGCGTTGGCGCGTGGGGCGAGCCGTTCAATCGGCCGACGAGCATCTCCTTCGCACCCGAGGGCGACTTCTACGTTTCCGACGGCTACGGCAACGCCCGGGTCCACCACTACGACCCGCGCTTGCGCTTGATCCATTCCTGGGGCGAGAAAGGAACCGGGCCAGGTCAGTTCAGCCTCGTCCACCACGTCTGGTTTGATACCCGGGGTGGCCAGCGTCGAGTCTGGGTGACCGACCGCGAGAACAACCGGATCCAGATCTTCACGCCGGAGGGCGAGTTCATCGAAGAGAAGACCGACTTCAATCGGCCGGACAACACCTGGGTCGACCGCGACGGCTACGTCTACGTCACCGAGCTGGGGGCGGGACTGGCGATCCTCGATCCAGAAGATCGCGTCGTCCAGCACTTGCCGGGCGGCGGGGAGCGCGAGCCGGGGAAGATCCTCAAGCCGCACGGGATCTGGGGCGACTCCCAGGGCGCACTCTACATTTCGGAGGTCGAGGAAGGCCACCGGATTCAGAAGTTCGTTCGGAAGTAGTCGGCACAATCAGGAGGTTCGCCATGCCTTTTCTCGCGCGTGAGGGGGCTGAGCTTTACTACGAGGTTCACGGCGACGGGCCGGCGTTGATCTTCGCCCACGGCGCGGGCGGCAACCACCTGTCCTGGTGGCAGCAGGTGCCGCGCTTTCGCTCCGGCTACCGGTGCATCACCTTCGCCCACCGGGGCTTCGCGCCGTCGGTCGACGCTCCCGGTGGACCGGGGCGGGATGCGTTCGTCGACGACCTGGCGGCGCTGATCGACCATCTCGCTTTGCCGGAGGTGCGGCTCGTCGCTCAGTCGATGGGCGGCTGGACCGCGCTGGGGTACGCCCTGCGCTTTCCGCAACGAGTGCGGGCGCTGGTCATGGCCTCGACGACCGGGGGAGTCGCGCCCTTACTCTCCGACGACGAATTGGCGCGACTCCGGGCGGGCCAGCCAACCCGCGAAGAGATCCTGGCACGGGGGAGTCTGCCCGGTCACGAGCGCCTCGAGCGCGAACAGCCCACCCTGTTCTTCCTGTATCGCGGCATCACCGCGTTTCGCGACGCGCGGGGCGGGCCGCCGGGGTTCGGGGCGGCCGGTCGACCGCCAGTCCCACCGGAATCGCTGAGCGCCTTGACCATGCCGGTCCTCTGCATCGCCGGTGAAGAAGACAACGTCGCCTTACCGCCCTCCCTGGCCGCGCTGGCAAAGCAGGTTCCCAATGGACGCTACGTCAGCGTGCCGCGGGCCGGCCACTCGGTGTACTTCGAGCGAGCCGAGGAGTTCAATCGGATTTTGGACGAGTTTTTGGCAGGGGCTGAGGGTTAGGAAAGGAGAAAAAATGGCAACATTCGTGATCGTGCACGGCGCCTGGGGTGGCGCCTGGTCCTGGAATAAAATCGTCGTGCCGATGCTGCGAAAAGCGGGACACGATGTTTATCCGGTGACCTTGACCGGCCTGGGCGAGCGCGCCCACCTGGGGACGCCGGAGACCGACCTTGATACCCACATCGAAGACGTCTGCAACGTCCTTTTCTATGAGGATTTGCACGACGTGATCCTGGCCGGCCATAGCTACGGCGGCATGGTGATTACCGGCGTCGCCGACCGCGTGCCGGAGCGGCTTTCCCAGCTCGTCTACCTCGATGCCGCGGTGCCCGCGGATGGCGAGTCCCTGGCCGACGGTTGGAGTCCGGAGCGGCGACTGGAGCTCTTGGCCCGGGCCCAGCGCGAGCCCGATGGCTGGCGGATGGGTCGTCCGCAGCAGCCCCCGAATCCGCCGGAGATTGCCGAATGGGCGCTGGCGCGACGGGTTGGCCACCCGCTGCAGACGTTCCTTCAGCCGATCCGACTGACCCGAGGCGAAACCACTCTGCCGCGCACCTTCGTCTACTGCTCGGCGGATAAAGAGCCGGGTAGCCCGGGCGCCCTGCGGGCCGAGAAGATCAAGGCTGATCCACGCTGGCGCTTCTTCGAGCTGCCAACATTACATAACCTTATGTATCACGCGCCAGCGGAAACGGTGGAGATTCTCGGTCAGGTCGCAGCGGGCTAAGCGGACGGTCGGGGTTGGACCGTTTGGATCACGAAGGGTGCGAAACGACCGCGAAAGGGCGCGAAGACGATCAGAACGCCAGACGGCAGGCGTCAAGACTCGACGTGGTAACCGATTCGTTTGGCCCGAGTTTATTTGGCAGAATCGACAATCAACCGTGCGTCAAAACGCCTTAAGAAGCGAAGGGTGGCAAGCCAGAGGAGACGCTGTTTCGGATCTCCGAGAGTGCCCCAGACTGAGAACGCAACAGCGTCCCGAGCGCGCTCGAAAAGTGCAACGCTGAAGAGTCGGTTGTGGTGGCGAGACGGGTAGAAGACGCCGTCGACGCGAGCCGCGTGCCCATGAATCGCCTGCGACCACCTCCGGGAAAGAAGGTAG
>DATLRG010000562.1:0-7279 GCA_035534795.1 Chloroflexota bacterium | reverse complement strand
GTCATGGTGCAACGCTGGAAGGACAACCAACCCGGCGCGTGGGGTTTCCTGGCCGGCCAGGGCATTCTGGCCTACCGCCGCGGGCTGGGGCGCCGGCTCACCGATCCGGAGCGCCGGGCACTCTGGCACGCCCTCTGGACGACGCTGGAGGCAGCGCGGGCGGTTGAGGGGTAGGAAGGATCTCACAGCCGTGGTGTGGGCACCCACGGGCTGCCCGCACCACGGCTGTGAGATCCTTCCCTACCCCTCAACCGTCACTCCCTGAATCCGATCATCAGTTCGCCATGGGCGACAGCGGCCGTGGGATCTGATAACATATACGTGCCGTATCATGCGCCGAAAGGCCTTGAGTGGGCGCGGAAATTGGGCGGTCGGGGACCTTCTCGATCCAGGTTAGGGGACTGACACGAGACCGAGTGTACGGCCGGTAAAAGCATCCGCCAGCAACGGCGCCCCCGGGGTCATCGAGACGCTGTCCGCGGGGTTCGACCAGGTGAATCGCATTCTCTGGGTCGTCGCCTTGCCGATTCTGATGGACCTCTTTCTCTGGCTGGGCCCGCAACTGGGCGCCGCTCCCGTGTTCAAGCAGGTGGGGAGCTGGTACACCCAGATGACCGAGGTGTACCAGAACGTGGCCGGCGCCAACGTCGACGCCAGCACGCTGGATCAAGCCCGGCAGGCGATCGCAGGCTTCGAGACGCAGTCGGGCCACTTCAACCTGTTGTCGCTGCTCGTGATCAACATTGCCAGCGTTCCCAGCATCTTGCCGCCAGCGTGGGTGGGCGCCGCGACCTTCCAGATTGGATCGCTCGTCGGGGTGATCGGTGTCGTGCTGCTGACGCAGGTCGTCGGGATGCTCATCGGCTGCATCTATCTTGGCGTGATGGGGCAACAGATTCGCGATGGGAAGTTCAGGTTGGAGACGCTCGGCCGGCGGGTCTGGTTCTACTGGCTGAGTGTGATCGGCTTCATCCTCCTGGCCATCGGCGTGGGGCTGGTGATCATTATCCCGGTCACCCTGGCGATCGGGCTGATCCAACTGATCGCGCCGGGCGTGGGAGTAGCGCTCTGGTACGCCGCGCTGGCCGCGGTGCAGATCGCGGCGATTCTGTTCATGGTGTACCTGTTCTTCCTCGTCGACGCGATTGTCGTCAGCGAGGTCGGGCCGGTCCGCGCCGCGGCGCGTAGCGCGCGCGTCGTTGCAAACAACTTTTGGAGGACGGTCGGCTTCATTGCTCTGATTTACGTCATTTCGCTGGGGACGCAGGAGATCTGGAAGGCGCTGAGCTCCAACCCAGCCGGGATCTTCATCGCGATTGTCGGCAATGCCTACATCGCGAGTGGACTGACCGCGGCGAGCCTGCTCTATTATCAGTCGCGGGTCGCGCGCCTGCCGGCCGCCAGCGGCGTGTTAGGACGAGTTTCCGCGTGAGAATCCAGCGGGGGAGAGTGCATGGCAGTTGGAGAGATCAACGACACTTTAGAGTACGGCGTCGACAGCATCCAGGTGCTCGAAGGCCTGGAAGCGGTCCGACGGCGTCCTGGAATGTACATCGGCAGCACCGACGTGCGCGGGCTGCATCACCTGATCTACGAGGTGGTCGACAACTCGGTTGACGAGGCACTCGCCGGTAAGTGCGATCAGATCTCGATCGCGATTCACGGCGACGCGAGTGTGACCGTCGCGGACAACGGACGCGGTATTCCGGTTGAGATACACCCAAAGACGGGCATCTCTGGACTGGAAACGGTGATGACACGTCTGCACGCCGGCGGCAAGTTCGGCGGCAGCGGCTATAAAGTCGCGAGCGGCCTCCACGGCGTCGGCGTCTCGGCGGTGAACGCGCTCTCCGCGCGCCTGCGGGTCGAGACGGTCCAGAAGGGACGCCTCTACTCCCAGGAATACGCCGCCGGCCTGCCGCGCCGGCCGATCCAGGACGAAGGCCCGACCAACCGCGTTGGGACGACGACCACCTTTCTGCCGGACACGACGATCTTCGAGACGCTCGACTACCACGCCGATACCCTGGTGCAGCGCTTCCGCGAGATGGCCTACCTGACCAAGAAGCTGCTGATTACCTTCACGGACGAGCGGTCCGATCGGGACCTCTCGTTTTACTTCGAGGGCGGCATCCTCTCGTTCGTCCGCCACATGAACAAGGCGCGCACGGTCCTCCACGCCCGACCAATGTACGTCGAGCGCCAGATCGGCGACACGACCGTCGAAGTGGCGCTGCAGTACAACGAGAGCTACTCGGAATCGGTGTACAGCTTCGCGAACAACATCAACACGGTCGACGGCGGCACTCACCTGACCGGCTTCCGGACCGCGCTGACGCGCACGATGAACGAGTACGCGCGTAAGAACGGCTTCCTCAAAGACAACGACGACAACCTCACCGGCGACGACGTGCGCGAGGGGCTGGCGGCGATCATCAGCGTGAAGCTGGTCGAGCCGCAGTTCGAGAGCCAGACGAAGTCGAAGCTGGGCAACGGCGAGGTGAAGAACCACGTCGAGACGGCCGTGACCGAGGGCCTGCGGACTTTCCTCGACGAGAATCCGGCGGATGCGAAGAAGATCCTCGACAAGTGTCTGACGACGCAGCGGGCCCGCCGGGCGGCGCAGATGGCGCGCGAGACGGTCACGCGCAAGAGCGCACTGGAAAACACGACGTTGCCCGGCAAGCTCGCCGACTGCTCGGAGCGGGACCCGAGCAAGTGCGAGCTGTACCTCGTCGAGGGCGATTCGGCCGGCGGAAGCGCAAAGCAAGGTCGCGACCGGCGCTTCCAGGCGATCTTGCCGCTGCGGGGCAAGATCCTGAACGTCGAGAAGGCGCGCGAGGACAAGATGCTCGCCCACGAGGAGATCCGCGCGATCATCACGGCGCTGGGCGCGGGCATTGGCACCACGTTCAAGCCGGAGAAGCTGCGCTATCACCGCGTGATCCTCATGAGCGACGCGGACGTCGACGGCAGCCACATCCGCACCTTGCTGCTGACGTTCTTCTTCCGGTTCATGGAGCCGGTGATCGCGAACGGCAACCTCTACATCGCCCAGCCGCCGCTCTATCGAATCAGCTCGGGCAAGGAGCACAACTGGGTCTACAGCGAGAAAGAGCGCGAGGACCTGGTGAAGAAGCTGAACGGCAAGACGCCAAGCGTTCAGCGCTACAAGGGCCTGGGCGAGATGAATCCGGAGCAGCTCTGGGAGACGACGATGGACCCGGCCCGCCGCACGATCCTCAAAGTGTCGGTCGAAGACGCGGTCCAGGCCGACGAGGTCTTCGAGATGCTGATGGGCGACGCGGTGCCACCGCGGAAGCGATTTATTCAGAGCCACGCGAAGGAAGTACGGAATTTGGACGCGTAAAGCAAGGTCAAGGTGAAAAGTGCAGGGATGTGGTGGATGTGCTGCGCACATCCCTGCCCTCTTCTCCTCACTCACGCAACGCGCGGATGGCCACCTGGGCCCGGGCGCGAAGCCGGCGCGCGAAGGTATCGCGTCGGCGGTCGAGCTGGTCGAGCGCCTCGACGTCGCTGGCCCCCTTCGCCAGAAGCTCTCGCCCAGCCTTGCGAATTTCGACTTCCTCGGCCTCGACCAGCGACCGGTAGAGGTCGGTAAACCGGCGCCGGAGGTCGCTCTCTAGTTCGTCCGCGGAGGCAAGGCCGGCCTCGACGAGCGCCGCGGCGAAGCTGGCGAAGCTCATCGAAGAGCGGGTGAGATCGCGGAGCTGTCGGCTGAGCTCGCGCCGCTGGCGCATCCGCACGCCCAGCCGGTCGACGGCCATCGCCGTCGACGGTGGGCTGACCGACTTCAGGAAGTCGCGCAGCCGGTCCGCTTCCTCGGCCGGGTCGATTGCTGCCTCTTCGTCGAAGATCGAGCGCTCCAGCGACACCAGCGCGCCGGCGACGCCGGCACCCAGGTGGTAGTAGCGGTCGGCGGTGTCGATCTGAGCGAGTCCCCGCGCCGATCCGTCGAGGCGGGCGAGCTCACGCGCCGTTGGCCAGCCGGGCAGCGGCTCGTAGAATCCGAAGGTCTCGACGGTCATGAACAGGACTTCGCTCGGCTCGATCGGGTACTCCTGCTTCAGGTTTTCCGAGGAGGTCAGGAAGCGCTGGTTGAGGTAGGTCTTGGGGCTGACGAAGATGCCGTCGCGCGTTCTCCAGGGAAGGCCGCTCGCCTCGGGTGGCAGCAGCGCGCGCAGTGACTCGCCAAGCTGGGAGACCTGCTCGAGCAGCGCGTCGAGCACGCGCGCGCTGATCTGGCGGTAGCTGGCGACGTCGAGCGACCATTTGAGGTCGGCCGGTTGGAGGATGGCCTCGTGGTCGCCTCCGAGGACCAGCACGACGTCCGGGTTCTTGCTGCCCGTCGAGGCGAGCAGGCCCTGGAGCTCCGGATCGGTGCAGACGCCCAGGATACCCAGCGTGGTCTGTCCGTCTACGCCTGCCCTGAGCAAGTCGAGGCCGACGCTCTCCCAGCGCGATCCGATGTATCGGCTCGCCTGGCCCCACTCGCCGACGATCCGCAGCCGGGTGATGTCGAACTGCGCCGGGTTTTCCAGCCGCCTTCCCCACTGTCGCATCAAAGTTGTCCTTCATTGTGCTTGACACCCGAACGCGATCCATTGTAACCGCTGAATACACCATTGGCGCGATACGGTCTCACAAGAGCCGCGGGACGTAGAGCTTCGGCTCCCGACTTCCGACGACCGTGACCTGCGAGTCCGGATGAAGGCGGGTTGGAAACAGGATGAGATTGTCCCCCAACCGCGTGGCGGACGGAACGAGGATGCCTTCGGCACCAGTCGCGATCGCAGCGGCGGCGAGATCCTGCGTTACGCGGTAGTCATAGTCATCGCTCAGGTCGTCGACGGTGAGGCCAAGTATCGATGGATCACGGCAGTCCACGATGACCTGCAGACGAAGGGAGATCTCGCTGAGGCGGAAGTCGTTGAGTTGCGGGAGCAGCGTTATGGAGATGTGGCGCAGAACTTCGCCGAGGCACGTCTCAGGGCCGAGCGATAGATAAAGGGCGGGCCAGATCCGGTCTTCCGGGAACTGATCCAACCCACGATGGTAACGGCCCGATATTCGACGCGCGCCTCCCGGGTCTGTTGCCTGGTATTTGCGCCGATGTGCTCGCCATGCCGATCCTGCCCAGGTGATGATCTGGCAGGAGGCCACCGCCCGGCTGGCATCCCAATCGTTTGGAACCCCCATCAGTTGGGTGCGGCTAGAGGAAGATGCCGGAGTCGAGCGCCTCGAGGGCTGCCTGGACCCGATCAATGCGGCCTGCCCTCAGCGCATCGATTGGCGAAAGCCAGCCAAGGTAGCGGTTGGAGGTTTGCAGCCATTCACGGAGCGCCTCGGGTGTGGCGAAGGTCTCGTGTAGGTGATTACGCAGGCCCACCAGCGCGGCCAGTCGATGGCGCGCTTCCAATTGCGGATACGCCTGGCCCGTGCGCCACCGCTCGACGGTACGCACGCTAGCGTTGAGCACCCGTGCCAGATCGTCACGCGTCAGGTTAAGATCGGTTTCGAGTTGCTCGACCACCTGATGCGGAGTCATTTCGAGCAACACTGATCCGGGGCTACCCATCGGCGGCCTTCCTCTCGTCCCCTCTATCGGGTACTATAGCCACGGATCACGGGACTGTCAACCGGATTAGCACGCTCCATCTTTGTCAGACAAAATCCGTTTGACCATCGACGAGGTGTCGGTCACAACGACGTCGGCTCGCTCGCCAGTCAGCGACGAGTCAGAATTCGACAGGGGAGGCAGAGAATGACCGAATCGCGGCCGGAGCCCTTCATCCGGAAGGTCGACTGCATCCAGATTCCGGTGCCGGATCTCGACGCGGGGCTTGCGTTCTACCGCGACAAGCTCGGCCACCAGCTAAACTGGCGCAGCGAGACGATGGCCGGTTTGCGGATGCCCGATACCGATGCGGAGATCGTCCTACAGGTCGAGCGGGACTATCAGGAGTCGAATCTGCTGGTGGCCTCGGCCGACGCCGCCGCGGCGATTTTCGTCGCGGCGGGTGGGAAGGTCGACGTGCCGCCGTTCGACATTCGGATTGGTCGGTGCGTCGTGGTCGAGGATCCGTGGGGCAATCGCCTGGTGCTGCTGGACATGAGCAAGGGTCCGCTCGTCACCGACGCGAGCGGCAACGTCGCCGACGCCGGGCAAGACTCGAACGGTGCTGAGTTAGTATCATAGATCCTGATCGCGATCCAAATCTGCTCGGAGCGGTGCCCAATCTGCCCGGTAATTATTGTTCCCCATTTCCGAGTATTTCTTCCGTTGGCTTCCTCTGGGACGACAATACCTGCTTCGGTAACCATCAATATGAGGCACTTCGCGCAGTTTACGTCGAGCGCGCCGTCCGGTAGGATGGGTGCAACCGAGAAAAAACTCGAACGCGGGAGGGACCGGTGAAACTCGACGGAAAGGTGGCGCTGGTGACGGGTTCCGCGCGCGGGCTCGGGCGGGCCTACGCGCTGCACCTGGCGACGCTCGGCGCCGACGTGGTGATCAACGACGTGGACATGCAGGCGGCGCAACAGTACGACGAGGAGCTGACCGCGCCGACGGTGATGGACGAGGTGAAGGCCATGGGCCGGCGGTCCCTGGGTATCGTCGCCGACGTGACCAGCCAGATCCAGGTCAATCGCATGGTCGAGCAGATTGTCGGCGAGCTTGGTCACCTGGATATTCTGGTCAACAACGCCGGCGGCGCGCTCGTCCCCGGCCCGAGCTACGCTTCGAGCGTGCCAGAGCAGGACTTCCGCCGGATGATGGACATCAACCTGATGGGCACGATCTTTTGCTGCCAGGCCGCGTCCGCGCCAATGAAGGAGCAGCGGAGCGGGAAAATTGTCAACGTCGGCTCGCAGGCGGGGCTGCGGTCCCAGGGTGGCGGCGGCGGGACCTCCTACTCGGTGGCCAAGGCGGCGATCCACCACTACACGCGCAAGCTGGCCGGGGAGCTAGGTCCGTACAACGTGAACGTCAACTGTATCGCGCCAGGCTGGATCCTCTCCTCTCGCGCGATGGCCAGCGGCCGTGGCAGCCCGGAGTCGCGGGCGCGGCTCGAAGCGGAAATCGCCCTGAAGCGGCTGGGCACGCCAGAAGATTGCGCGAAGGTGGTCGAGTTCCTGGCCACGGACCTGTCCGATTACGTCACGGGGCAGATCATTTCGGTCTGCGGCGGGGTGTGCCTGTTCTGACGCAGGCTTAAGCAACGCTGTCACGGTCTGAGTTTCAGCACGCGGAGCG
>DATLRG010000561.1:0-3723 GCA_035534795.1 Chloroflexota bacterium | reverse complement strand
AATCCAGCGCACCGCTGCGATTTCCACCTTGAATTGACCTCTGAATGCTTCACTCCAAATTCGGCGGGCCGGCAACCGGCAGCCTCACGTAGAAGATTGCGCCCCGACCCCGCTCGGACTCGAGCCAGACATCGCCACCGTGCCGTCGGGCCAGCTCGCGGCTGATGTAGAGACCCAGCCCCAGCCCGGCCCGCCCTTTGTGCAAGCGCCCCGGCGCCTGATAGAACCGCTCGAAGACGTGTGACCGGTCCTGGCTCCCGACGCCCGGGCCATCGTCGCTGACCGAGAGCAGCAGGCTCTCGTCATGTGTGCCCTCGGCCTCGCGGCCAACCCGAACGCGCACCGCGCCGCCCGGCGGCGAATACTTCACCGCGTTGTCCAGCAAGTTGGTGATCACTTCTTCGATCCGGCGGCGGTCCGCGCGGATCGTGGCGCGCCGTGGAGCATCGACGAGAATCTGATGGGAACGCGCCGTCAGCTCGACGTCGTGCGCTACCTTCCGGACGAGATCGGCGAAGTCGAAGTGCCCGATCTCGAGGGCGAGGAGACCAGCTTCCAGCCGCCGTGAGTCCAGCAACTGCTCGATCATGGCAAGCATGCGCTCGGCCTGATCGCCCATCCGTCGAAGCACGTCGATTTCGCCCGATCGTCCGCCTTTCTCGGCGCGACGGAGCAACAACTCGGTGTATGCGCGCATGACGGCGACCGGAGTCTTCAGCTCGTGCGAGACGATGCCCAGGAACTCCTGGCGGGCTTCAGTTTGCGCGTGCTGTCGCTCGATCTCGCGTTGCCGCCGACGGAGCTCGCCGCGCTCGATCAGCAGTCCGATCCTCGCGGCCACCAGCGCCAGAAAAGCGACGTCTTCGCCGTCCAGCCAGTCGGGATTGTCTGACACGACGTACAATGCGCCGCTCGTCTGCCCCGACACTTGAATCGGCGCCGCGATCAGGCTGCGCCCCCCCGCGAGAAAGAACACCCCGCGCAGCGTCTCCTCTTTCTGGATGTTGGCATAGGATAACGGCTGACCAGTCTGGATGACCTGGGCCAGCGCCCCCGCGGATTCGATCGACAGGTCCGACGTCAGAAAGCCACCCGCCGATTGATCGTCGCGACGGAGCAGGTGGAGCGACAGCGCCCCCTCGTGGCTCAACAGGATCCCGCAGCGATTGTTGCCGAAAGCGCGGGCGACTTCGGCCAGCGTTTGCTCGGAAACGGGAGGTTCATCCTCGATCGAGCTCAGGGCGAGCAAGGTCTCGGCCTGGCGAGCTCGCCGCTCCTGATACCGGTACGCCTGATCGCTCGCGATAACGCTGGCAATCAGCCCGCCGAAAATCTCGAGCCACCAGCGCTCGGCGTCGGCGAACCGGCTGGGTTCACGCCGCGTGCTCGCCAGGACGCCAAGCAGTACGCCCCGCAGGATCAACGGCACCGCGAGCATCGAACCAATCGGGGCCGGGCGGTGGAAGGGGTCGACGTGCCGCGGATCGTGGAAGAGGTCGTTCGAGATCACCGCGTTGCCCGTCGACGCGGCGAGCCCTTCGATGCCGTGATCGAGCGGGAACTCGCGCTGGCCACCCACGCCGATCACCAGTCCATCGGAGGCCCGCACGACCAAGTGCTCGCCCGATCGCAGCAGAGCGTACGTTTCCGATGCGTCGAGCATGGCACGGCTCTGTGACAGGATCTCGGTCAGCACCTCGTCGAGCGGGCGGCGCTCGGTCAAGGTATGGACGACCCGATCGAGCGCTTCGCCCGCGGTGACGCGCTCGAGCATCGCGTTGAGCTGCTTCACTGGCGGACTGGTGGCTGCCGATAATCGACAAAGCGGTAGCCCAACCCCTTCTCAGTCTGGATGTACTGAGGATGGGATGGGTCCGGCTCGATCTTCTGCCGAAGGTAGCTGATATACAGGCGGACGTAGTGGTCCTCTTCGCGATACTCGCGCCCCCAGACCCGCACCAGCAGCGCCTCGTTGGTCAGGACACGCCCCGGATTTGACACGAGGTGGTAAAGCAGCCGATATTCCGTGGGAGTCAATGACACCTTGGTACCGTTTCGGTACACTTCCCCACGCGAAAAATCGACGATCAGATGCGCGTCGATCTGGATCTGCGTCTTGGGCAAGGCGCGGGGCATCTCGGCCCGGCGGACGACCGCTTGGATCCTGCTCAGCAGCTCGCGCTGGCTGAACGGCTTGGTCACGTAGTCGTCGGCACCCAGGCCGAGGCCGCGGATCTTGTCGGCCTCCTCGCCCTTGGCCGTGAGCATGATGATGGGGACCGTCGACGTCTCGCGGACCTGCTTGAGCGTCTCGAAACCGTCGAGCTCGGGCATCATCACGTCGAGGACGACGACGTCCGGAATCCGCGCCTTCAGAATGTCGAGCGCTTCGTAGCCGTTCATCGCAGTGAAGACGATGTAGGCTTCGTCCTCGAGGTATAGCTTGATGGCGTACAAGAGATCCGGCTCGTCGTCGGCAACGAGCACCCGACGTTGCTCGGCCATGTCCAAACTCCCCTCAAGTCACGACGGTCACACCACGACAACGACTTTTCGCCAATCCTGAATCAGACGATACCCCCGGCACGTTAGAGCGATGCATGAGGAACGTTAGATCCGTGTTTGATTCGAGACCTTCCCTGAAACGCCGATCGAGAGGATAATCGTCGTGTCTGGCGCGTGATGAGTTCGGTGCAAGGGAGGACAAGGCTGATGCGTGCTGAACCGGACCAGGCCGTGGAGCGCCAGACTGGCGCGGGGATCGGCAGGGCCATGCTGCGCGTCGCGCGATGGATCTGAGCTCGCTGCGCGCCGAGCTCGGCGACCTCGAAAGCGACGTGGGTCTCGACGTAGAAGCCAATCTGGACGGACGAGCGAGAGCGCACGACGTCGTCGCCTTCGTCGACGCGGTCGCGCGTGCGCGACGCGGTGACGAAGAGCTGATCGCGCTGAAACGGCGGGCAGACGCACTCGACGACCGTCTGCTGGCGATCGACGAACGGGTGTTTCGCACCGTCCGAGAATACATCCGCTCGCGTGCCCACACCGCCGCCGAGCTACGGCGCGAGCTCGACAAGTTCACCGCCTATTCCCGCGACGGTCAAAGTCGAGCTCACCTCGGGTACGATGGTCTCGACGTGCTGCTCGACGGCATCATGCGACGTGACGCGCCTCCAGAAGCGGCGCTGACGCCATACCCGGAGATGGTCCATTACGAGCCGACACCCGCCCGGGTGATCCTGGATCTCGTCGATCACGCCGACCTGACCGGCGACGACGTTTTCTACGACGTTGGCTGCGGCCTGGGGCGGGTCGTGATGCTGGTCCACCTGGTCACCGGCATCGCGGCGCGGGGTGTCGAGTATCAGCCGACATTCTGCTCCTACGCTCGGCAGTGCGCCCAGGACCTCGGCTTGTCTGGCGTCGACTTCGTCAACGCCGATGCCCGGGCAGTGGACTACTCCGATGGGACCGTCTTCTACCTCTTCACGCCCTTCAAGGGACGGATGCTGCAAGCCGTGTTGGACCAACTCCGGCAGAAAGCCGGCAAACGTCCGATCACGATCTGCACCTATGGCTCCTGCACCCGGCACGTCTTCAGCCAGCCGTGGGTTCGCGGCCGTGACCCGAGCACGAACGACGACTTCAAGCTGGCAATTTTCGACAGCGTTTGATCGCGTTCTTTCAGCAGTCGGCCCGGTTGGTGGCAGTGAGCTTGAGAAT
>DATLRG010000560.1:0-4626 GCA_035534795.1 Chloroflexota bacterium | reverse complement strand
GCGAGGCCGTCCAGACCCTGTTGGAGGCGCACGGCTACCGCGCGATCGCGGTAGCGTCCGGCGAAGAGGCGATCGCGCGGGCGGCTGCCGAGCAACCGCGGGTGATCTTGCTCGATCTGATCATGCCCGGGATGAACGGCTGGGAAACAGTCTCCATCCTCAAGGAGCGACCGGCGACCCGCGACATTCCGATCGTCATCCTGAGCGTCCTGGGGCCGGGCGATAGCGCGTCGTATGGACTGCCGGTGGTCGAGTGGGTGACCAAGCCGCTCAACGAAGCCTCGCTGGTCCAGGCGCTGGGCCACGCGGTCGGCGAGTCCGCGCCGGCGCCACGGGCGCTGATCGTGGAGGACGACGCCGACCTGGCTCAGGTGCTGATCGCGACGTTCCAGCGCCTCGGCGTCGAGACCTTCCACGCCCAAACCGGGCGGGACGCGATCAGCCTCAGCCAGCGCGTGACGCCGAGCTTGCTCGTTCTGGACCTGGTGTTGCCGGACGGGGATGGCTTCGCGGTCGTCGACTGGCTCCGACGGCACGATCACCTCCGGCAGATTCCGCTCATCGTGTACTCCGCGCGCGATCTCACCGGCGCGGATCGGTCGCGCCTGAAGCTGGGCAGCACCGAATTTCTGACCAAGGGCAGGCTGTCGTCGAACGAGTTCGAGGACCGTGTGATCGCGTTACTCAACAGTGTTGTGCCACGCGGCACTGAAGGCTAAGTGGGCGTGTGGGAAGGGTCAAGACGCAAGGGATTTGCTGCGCAAATCCCCTGCCTCATGACCCTTCCCACACGCTCTTCTAATGTCTCATAAGGGAGTCACATGCATGACGTTCTGGTGGCTGGGCTGGCCGAGCCGCTGGCCGCGTGGATCGAGCGCCGGGTGGTCGGCGTCGCGGTCCACCGCGCGGGGTCGGTTGACGAGGTGCGGGACGCGATACTGCGCCGCGCGTGGTCTCTCGTGATCCTCGATCACCGCGTCTCGGAATCGGCCTCGCCCAGCCTGTTGAGCCAGCTTCGCGACCGGCCGGCGCGCGTACGCGCGCCGATCATCTACACGCTCGAGCGAGACCTCGGCGAGGACGTGCCGGCCCGCCTGGTGGCCGAGTTCGGCGTGAGCCAGCTCCTTTTCCACCCGC
This sequence comes from Chloroflexota bacterium, assembly GCA_035534795.1. Classification (GTDB taxonomy): domain Bacteria; phylum Chloroflexota; class UBA6077; order FW602-bin22; family CADDYW01; genus JAJPKB01. The sequence continues at coordinate 3,489 of DATLRG010000560.1, read as the reverse complement.
TGGACCGGGACGAGGTGGCCCATCAGGTCGCCACGACGCTGGGCCTCGCGCCGAGGCCGGTTGACGAGGGTCGGTCGCCTCCCAACACACCAATGACCGCCGCGATTGGCGCGCTCTGGAATCGATTCAAGGGGGCAAACCTCGACCGCGTGGCGGCGCTGGAGAACGCGGCCGCGTTGCTCGCGCGGGGGCAGCTCGACCTCGCGGCCCGACGCTCCGCCGAGCGTGAAGCGCACAAGCTGGCGGGCGCGGTCGGCACCTTCGGTTTCAGCAGCGGATCGTCCCTGGCGCGCGAGATCGAGCGCCTGCTCGACGCGACGACGAGCCTCCAGCCTGCCGACGCTGCTCGCCTGTTGGAGCTGGCCACGGCAGTACGACGGGACCTCGAGCGAGACCCGGGCGCGTTCGTCGACGCCGCGCCGGCGCCGAGTGGCGGCCCATCCCTGCTGATCGTGGACGGCGACCGCGACGTGCTGGAGCAACTGGCTCTCGCCGCTTCCGGCCAGGGAATGCGCGTCGAGACGGCTTTGACGCTGACGTCCGCGCGCGACCGGATCGCGCGCGACCGCCCGTCTGCCGTTCTGCTCAGTCTGTCGTTCCGAGACTCGACCGAGGAGGGACTCGCGCTGCTGGCCGAGCTCAACGCGATGTCGCCGCCGGTGCCGGTCATGGTCCTGACCGCGCGCGACGAGTTCGCCGACCGGCTGGAAGTCGCGCGGCTTGGCGGACGCGGCTTTCTGCGGAAGTCCCTTCCTCCCTCCCACGTGATCGAGGCCGTCGCCCAGATGCTCAATCGACTGCACGCCGACGACAGCAAGGTGCTCGCGGTCGACGACGATCCACAGGTGCTCGAGGCGCTGCGTGTCGTGCTCGGGCCGCGCAACCTGAAGCTGACCACGCTCGACGACCCGTTGCGGTTCTGGGACCAACTCCGCGAGACGGCGCCGGACCTGGTGGTGCTCGACGTGGACATGCCACACCTGAGCGGCATCGAGCTCTGTCGCGTTATGCGCAACGACGCGCGCTGGAGCAACGTGCCGGTGTTGTTTCTCACCGCGCAGACCGATCCCGCTGCCGTCTGTCGCGTCTTCGCCGCCGGCGCCGACGACTACGTCGCGAAGCCGATCGTCGGCCCGGAGCTCATCGCCCGCATCACCAACCGATTGGAACGCGTGTGGCTGTATCGAACGATGGCCGAGACCGACTTTCTCACCGGGGTGGCGAATCCGCGCAAGGCGAGCCAGGTGCTCGAGCAGCTCCTCGGCCTCGCCACCCGACACCACCAGCCGCTCTGCCTGGCGATCGCCGATCTGGATCACTTCAAGCAGGTCAACGATTCCCACGGTCACGCCACGGGCGACGCCGTTCTCCGGCACGTGGGCGAGCTGCTGCTCCGTCGCTTTCGCGGCGCGGACCTGGTCGCCCGCTGGGGAGGCGAGGAGTTCCTGCTGGGGATGTACGGCATGACCTGCGACGACGCGAGGCAGCGGCTGGCCGACGCGCTCGAGTCCCTGCGGGGCGACGTCTTAGCCGACGCGGATGGCTGCGCCTTCAGCGTGACGTGCAGCGCGGGCGTTGCCCAGTACCCCCTCGACGGGACAGAGTTTCTGGCTCTCTACCGGGCGGCAGATCAGGCGCTCTATCGAGCGAAGGCGGCCGGACGGGACCGCGTGTTCGCAGCGGTTGCGTCCTCCGTTGGAACGCTGCTATAGTGATGCCCCGCTGAGGGTTGTCCCGCTCGATGAGCTACGATCGCGGCGCCCGCCTCGTGATTCTCCTGGTCCTGGTGATGGCCCTCGCGCTCCTGGCAGCCGCCTGCACCCTCGGCGTGCTGGGGCCGGTCCTCGCGTCCTCGCGGTCATTCGTCGGGCGTACCTTCGCCGCGCCGCAACCGGGAGCTCCACCCCTGTCAGCCCGCGTCGGGGATGGCGGAATTCCGGCAGACGCGGCGGCGGGCCATGGCCTCACCCCCAGCCCCTCTCCATTGGAGATGGAGAGGGGAGCGGGCCAGTCAGGCGCGCCGCACCCCTCGTCGCTGCCTCTCGCAATCTCCGGGCGCAAAGGGCACCGCGGGGGGATCACGGCCGAGGCCACGGCCACCGCGGTCCCGACGCCGACCCCCGTGCCGACGGTGACGGTCGAGGAGTTCTGGCAGCGGATGCGTTCGCTGGAGTACGCGACGGTGCTGGACCAGCTGCAGGTCCTGCCGCCGGACCGCCGCGATGATCCCCTCTTCGGAATCGACGACGCGCTCGTGGAGGAAAACGAGACCGCGCCGTTACTCAATGGCTCGGGCGCGTCGATCGACCGGGTCGAGGTGCGCTGGGACGCGATCGAGCCGTCCCCGGGCGACTTTCAGTTCGACGAGCTCGATCGCCTGATCGCCGAGTCGGAGAAGTGGCACCTGCGCGTCCTCGCGGTCGTCGACGGTGCGCCGGCCTGGGCGGTCAGCGACGCCGATCGCGTGGGGACCGGGCCCCCGGCCGCGCTCGGCGCCCCGGCGTTCCTGCCGACTGGCGCGGCAGATACAGATAACCCCTGGGCCTTCTTCCTCGCGACCGTGTCGCGGCGCTACGGCGCGCGGATCGGCGCGTGGGAGATCTGGAACGAGCCGAACTTCCGCGACTTCTGGCATGGCTCGCCCGCGGACTACGCCCAACTCCTGGCGGTTGCGCGGTCGGTCCTGGGGCAGACGGTGCCGGGCTCGCCCGTCCTGGTCGGCGGCATGGTCGAGGACGACGGCGCCTTCCTCGGCGCGGTCGTGCGCGATCTCTGTCCAACCGGGACGTGCCGGTCCCCGCCCTTCGACGCGGTTGCCTGGCACGTCTATGGGAATCCCGACGACGTCCTCACCGTGGTGGAGCGGACGCGCGCCGTGCTGGCTGCCTACCGGCTCCAGCCGCGGATCTGGATCACCGAAGCAAACGTCGCGGTGAATGACCCGGCGGGGCCAGGCGACGCCATCGACGGTCCCGACGCCGTCAGCCTCGACCAGCAAGCCGCCTTCGTCGCGCGCTTCTACACGCTCGCCCGCGCCGCGGGCATCCAGACGGCGATGATCTACCGCGCGGCCGACGTCGACGAGAACCGACACTACTGGGGCCTGTTGCGCGCGGACTTCACCGGCCGCCCGGCGCTCTTCGCCTACCGCACGGCCGCCGATTGGCTCAGCCACACGACGTTCGTCCGGCTCGTTCACCCGACCCCTGGCGTGACCTGGATCGCGTTGCGGCGCCCGGGGGAAGACGTGAACGTGCTCTGGAGCGACGACGTCCGACCGTCCCGGGTGCGGATTCCGGCCCGGGCCGCCACCGGCCTTCTCGTGCGATGTACCGGCGCCAGCGGCGAGATTCGCGCCTCCGACGGCGTCTTCACCGTCACGCTACCAGCCGCGCCGCCGCGCCGCCCGCAAACCGCGCCGCTGGGGGAACCGATCTATCTGGTGGTACGGGATTAGAGGAGGTCTGAGCAGGGGGTGTTCGGGCATGG
>DATLRG010000559.1:0-3311 GCA_035534795.1 Chloroflexota bacterium | reverse complement strand
CGCGCAACGCCGTCCAGGTGTCGAGGTCGGATGGCGCGTCGAAGGCCAGCAGGTTCCCCACCGAAAACGCGAGGGCGATGTCGCCGCTGCCGTGACCGCTCACGGTCCCCGTCCGGGCGAGACCCAGCGTCGCGCGCACGGCGAGCCGTCGCAACTGGCTGGGGAGCAGCGGGGCATCGGTCGCGACGATCATGATGATCGAGCCTTCGCGTTCCGGCGGGCGAGGCGGCCGCCACGACGGATAGGCCACCTTGCTCAGGCGTCCGACCGGGACGCCGTCGACGCGCAGGTGCTCGCGCGACCCGTGGTTGGCCAGGACGAGGACCCCGACGACGTAGCCAGCTTGCCCGGGGACCCGTCGCGATGACGTGCCGATCCCTCCCTTGTACTGGTAGCTGACCATGCCGGTGCCCGCGCCGACCGCGCCCTCCTCGACCGGTCCGCTGGCCGCGCGGTCGAGCGCCGCGAAGACGTGCTCTTTCCGCACGTGTCGCCCGACGGGGTCGTTGAGGCCGCTGTCGTTGCATTCGGCCACGACCGGGATCACGAAGCCGCTGCGCTCGACGATAGCCGGCGATTGCCGCAACGCGTGCTCGACTCCGGCATCGTAGACCAGCCCGACGTTGTGTGTGCTCGTCAGGTAGATCGGCGTGACCAGGATGCCCCACTCCTCGACCTGGGCCCGCCCGGTCATCTCCCCCGCGCCGTTGAGCACGTGCGCGGCCGCGGGAACGCGCTGCTCGAAGCAGCTCCCGCCGTGGGGCAGGATCACGGTGACGCCGGTGCGCACCGGGCCTTCGCCCGGGATGAGCGGGCCGGTCCCCGAGATCAGCGTCGTGTGCCCGACCTTCACGCCAGGCACATCGGTGATCGCATTCCAGCGGCCAGTCGGCAAGGTCCCAATCGAGATTCCCAGGTCGCGCAGGCGCGAGCGCGTCATCGTTCAGCACCTCTCATGGCAGAATGAGGCCCAAAACATTCTCACGAGTGAGGATCTCCGCGCCGGCGCCAGCTTCCACGAACGGTGCGACGTCGCCGGCGACGCCGTGCCAGTCGAGCGCGACGAGCCGCTGGCGAAGCACTGCGCGCCAATTCTCCTCCGTCAGCGTGCTACCGGTCCAGCCGGTCTGAGTCAGCGCGTTGTTCAACATGATCAGATTCGGCTCAGGCCACGCGCGATTCCCAAGATACCACACCAGATCGTAAATATCCCGCCCTTTGAGGTAGGGGCGCTGCAGAATGGCGTGGAGCTTGCCGGCGAAAAGTGAGGACGGACCGTGGTGCTGCACACGAAGCAGGACGTGTTTGCTCACGATGCTCGTGGCCAGATCCGCTCCGTCGGGTGGATTGGTATCGACCTCGATCTTGATCGCCAGCACTTCGCCACGCTGCCGCGAGATGCCTAACTCGTAAAGGAGCCCAGGAAACCGCAGGAAACCGCCGTGGACGATCCTGCGCGTGCGAGCTCGCACCTCGATCGCATACCCCTCGGCGCGCAGGTCGAGCTCGACCGCCTGCAGATACGACAGGAAATCATAGGTCAGAGTCGGTCGCTCCAGCGCGAAGTCGAGATCCTCGGAGAAGCGAGGCAGGGAATACAGGAACCGCAGAGCGGTGCCGCCGTGAAACGCGAGTGGTACCATCGCCCCGGCCCGTTGCAGCGACTCGAGGACGCGCACTTGAAGGTATTCCCGCGCGAGGTTGCGCCCGTGGACCGGGTTTGCCGATGAGCGCGCCCGCGCGGCGAGGTACTCTCTCACAGTTTGACGTACTCCTCGGCTTCTTGCTGCGCCAGCTTGTCGACGATGGCGGCGGCACGCCGTAACTTGGGGCTGCCGTCGAGGTCGGCCTGATAGTGCAGTCCCTCCAAGGACAGTTGCTCCAGATTTTGCAGGCGCAATTCGGTCAGGAAGGCGGGAGAGTCCGCGCCGGGCCGCAGATAAATCAGGTCCAGCAATGCCTTCTCTGGCGCGGCGATGAATGCGTCCTGGTTGGCATCGACCTCGATCCACTCGTAGCCGCGAAAGAAGCCGATCTGGACGTGATGAAAGGTGAAGCGTCCCAGCGGCGTATCCCAGGTCCCTGGCCGCCGCGTCGTCACGCTCGTCGTCACGGGCACGTACTCGGGGATCATGCCGTGGTGTGCCAGGGCAGACTCGCAACTGACGTAGGAGGCGCGCACGAGACGGTTCGCGATGACGAACGGGTGCGGCTTCACCTTCCGCAGGGGAGGGGCCAGGGCGTAGCAGCCACGACGCAGTTGATAGATCTGCCCGGTCCGCGTCCAGCGCGAGAGTTGGCGCCGAATGTCGTCCGGATCGACGTCGCCGGCCAGGAGCAAGCCGGTTTCGAAGACCGGGGCATCGCCGACGATTTCCAGCAGTTGTCGCAGTTTCATAGCGATATTTTGCCATGATTGGCAATTTTCCGCAATTAACTCTTTGAGAGTCGAGAGTTTAAGGTCACGTCACGGTGGAAAGCGCAGGGTTTGCGTGGCAAACCCTGCGCTTTCCACCGTGACGTGACTTGAGAATGCATCGGCTCGACGGCCGCGCGATTGGCTCCCATCGGGTGGCTCCAATGCGCCCATGGCTCCTGGCAATCGGCCGGCAGGTTCTCGCTCGACGGCCAGGGGTATGGGCGGATCATCCTGGTCGGCAGTGATGGCTCGGACGTGCGCCCGCGTCGTCATCGTCATTCACCCCCGAACAGAGACCTGGCGAAGACGAGATCGTCGGCGACGAGGCGGTTGACGGCGGCTTCGTCGGTATACTCGGCGGTGAGGCAGACCACGCCGCGGTAATCACGCCGCTTCAGCTCTGCTGCCACGCGCGGCCACGAAGCCAGCCCCTGCCGGCCGCTCGTCCAGTACGGCCGCCACTCCGCCACCTCCGCCTCCGGCCCGTTGGTGCGCCGCCAGAAAGCGTTCTTCAGATTGACCATGCCCAGGTGCGACCAGACGATGTCGATCGCCAACTCCGGCTCCTCGCCGTCGAGCCCGTTGTGGGCCGCGTCCCAGACGGCACAGACGTGCCGCGGGTCGTACTTCTCGGTCAAGTGTCGCAAGCCCATCGCGTTGCAAACGTACGGACCGGTGTGGTTCTGGACGCCGAGCTTGACGTGGTACGTGTCGAGCAGCGGCAGCAGGGCGTCGTATTCCCGTTGGGTCTGGGCCTCGGCGGCCAGGTAGCCCGCCGCGCCGATCCGCACCATGACTCGGATGGTCGGAATTCCCGACTCGGCGCAGGCGGCGATCGTCGCCTCGTCGGCCGGCCCGGCGACGCTGAAGATCCTCAGGCCGAACGCGCCGA
>DATLRG010000558.1:0-4954 GCA_035534795.1 Chloroflexota bacterium | reverse complement strand
GGACGTTGGCCCTGCGGGGTCAACGTCCCACGCATGCCTTGCCCATCACGTCCCCAGTGACAGAGCAGAAGAGTCATGGACTGCTCACCCTGGACCAGCTATAGTTCCAGCAGGCGAAAGTGTTCGAGGAGCGGGAAGGATGCATCCAGTTCTGATCGAGGCGCTCGAAGAGCGAGCGGCGAGCGGCCGGCCGGTGCGCGTGGCGCTGGTGGGCGCCGGGCGGTTCGGGACAACCGTCGCCGCCCAGCTCAGCCAGATGCCCGCTCTGCGCCTGAGCGTCGTCTGCGACCTTCGGCCAGAGAACGCGCGGGGCGCGTGGGAAGCGTTTGGCGGTCAAGCAGCGGTCGAGCGGCTTCTGCCGGAGGCCCGCTCGGCCGACGACGTGGCAAGTGCGGTGGACGAGGGCCGGCCGGTCGTCACCGGCAGCGTCGAGGCCGCGGTAGGCGCGCCGGTCGACGTCGTGGTCGAGGCGACCGGCCTGCCGGAGATCGCCGCGAGAGCGGCCCTGGAGGCGATCCACGCCGGCCACCACGTCGTGATGGTGACAGTAGAGGCCGACGTGCTGCTCGGCTCGCGCTTGCGCCGCTACGCCGAGCAGGCCGGCGTCGTCTACACGCTGACCGACGGCGATCAGCCGGCGGTCACCAAGCGGCTCTGCGACTGGGCGAAGGCGCTCGGCTACCAGGTCGTCGCGGCCGGTCGAGGCACCCGCTTCTACCCTTCCGACGCCGTCGGCGTGCCGGAAGAGGCGTTCGCCCGCTACGGCTACAGCGAGGATCTGGTGACGCGGCGGCGCTTCAACGCGCAGATGTACAACTCCTTCCGCGACGGCTCCAAAGCCCAGATCGAGATGTGCGCGCTCGCCAACGCCACCGGCCTGGTCCCGGATCGCCGGGGGATGCACGAGCCAGCGGCCGGCCTCGCCGATTTGCCCCGGCTGTTCGCGCGGCAGGAAGACGGTGGGCTGCTGGAGCGCGCCGGCGTCGTCGATCTGGCAAACTGCGTCGGTCCGGACGGTCAAGACGTGCCCGGCGGCATGGCCAACGGCGTCTTCGTCGTGCTGGGGACCGACAACGCGATTCTGCGCGAAGACCTGCCGTTCTACGGCCTCCCGGCCGCGATCAGCGGGCGCTACGCGGCGTTCTACCGTCCGTTCCACCTCTGTGGGATCGAGACGCCGCTCTCGATCGCCGAGGCGGCGTTGCTCCACCGCGCGACCGCCGCGCCCGGGCTCACGCCGGTGGCCGACGTGATCGCGGTCGCCAAGCGCGACTTGCGCGCGGGCGACGTTCTCGACGGCAGTGGTGGCAGGAACGTCCGCGCGGTGATCGAGCGGTCTGAGATTGCCCGAGCCGGCCGCTTTTTGCCGGAGGGGTTAGCCTACGGCGTCCCGCTCCGTCGCGACGTCGCCCGGGGCGAACCGATCACCTGGGAGATGGTCGAACTCAGAGATAATTCCCTGGCCGTTCGTTTGCGGCGCGAGCAGGACAGCCTGATCGCGTGAAACGTGACGGGGAAAGCGTGAAACGGAAAACGGAAAACGTAACACGTGAGACGTTGAACATAAGTGGTGCATCCACGAAGTTCGTCGCGGATTTGGGTCATCTGTCATTTCTCGCCACGGCTCGGAATGTCCGCTTCGGGAGTCGAGACTTTGGTCGGTCGTCCCAGGATCCCAAGACGGCCGACTTACGTCTCGCCTTCCGAAGGCCAGGCGCATTGGCGGCACGACGGCCAAACGCGGCGAATGGACCACGATGGGTGGAGAGTAACGTGAAGTGTGGAAAAGAGTGAAAGGTCGCCCCAAAGGACAAGTCCTCGCGCGTTACCTTTTGCGTTTCACGTTTCACGTTTTGCGTTTTCCGTCTTTATCCTCGCTCCGACGGGTGGTGAACGAATTGGCGATGGACCTTGCGAATCGAGAAGGACCGGATCTGACCTGGATGGCCGACGACCTGGCCGTCGGCAGTCAGGTCATGCACGACGAGTGGCCGGCGATTGCCGCGGCCGGCGTGGGAGCCGTGGTCGATTGCCGCCTGGAGGCGTGCGATCCGGTGGAGACACTCGCCACCCTGGACATCGCCTTTCTGCACCTGCCCACGCCCGATTGCGGCGACTTCAGCGCGTCGATGGTCGTCGACGGCGTCGCCTGGATCGAGCAGCAACTGACGACAGGGCGGCGCACGCTGGTCCACTGCCAGGCGGGCAAAGGGCGCAGCGTCCTGATCGGCGCGGCCGTGCTCACGCGCCGTGGTTACACGCCAGACGATGCGCTGGCGCTGATTCGAGAGCGCCGACCGATCGTCACGCCAACCCCGGGACAGATCGCGCGACTGCGCGAATTCGCGGCCGTGCGTGTCGGGGATGAAGCTGCTTCGCGCTAGCGCTCCTCCCGTACGCTGTTGAGCCACGTTGGTCGCGGCAAGCGGAGGCGGCGGGCGGCCCACATGAGGGTGACCCGAAGCTGACGACGCTGAAAGGGGCGTAAGCGCGGCAGGCCGGGGATGTCGGGTTGCCAGGCCTGGTCGGCGAGGAAGCCGGCGAACGCGGCGATGGCCGCGTCGAGGACCGCCGGGCGAACCGGCGCGCGTTCGGAGTACCAGGCCATGATCTGGTCTGGTCCCGGACCGCCCTCGGTCGCGACGCTCTGGCCGAACGCGGCGGCGTCGTATTCGGCGGGGCCGACGCGGACGTGCGGCCAGTCGAAGAGGTAAAGGCGGCCCTTGCTCCAGCGCAGGTTGTCCGAGCGCACGTCGCCGTGCAGGAAGGCGTATGGTGGACCGGCGTCGGCGAGGCTGCGGCTGGCCCCGGAGAGCACGGGCACGGCCAGATCCAGCCACCGGAGCGCGTCCGTGGCCTGGTCACCCGCGCGATCGGCGAGGACACGCAGGCCGCCCGATTCCGACACCCGCTCCCACAGTGGCGCCAGCCGGAGAAACTGCTGCTCCGGTGGCGGTAGCCAGGACGGAAACGCCGCGCCCAGCGTCGACCGGTGGAAGTCTCCCAAGGCGCGCGAGACCCCACGCGCGAGCGCTGACGTCCAGGGCGGGACGCTCTTGGGACCCAGGTCATCGAGCAGCAGGACGTGCCAGGCGTCCCAGCGGAACGCCCCGCGGAAGGTCGGCGCCCACGGCGCGATCAGATCGCTCAGCTCGCGGTACGTTCGCTCCTCTCGCGCGTGCGCGCCGCGGGCGAAGTCGTTCGAGACAGGGCCCACCGCTTTGAAGAACGCGCCGCGGCCATCGGCGAGCCGCAGCCGGTAGGTCGGTGTCGGGGAGTAGCCACCCCAAACCCGTAGAGCGCGTCGGACCTCTGTCCCGAGCAACTCCTCGGCCGCGCGCCGGACGCCCCGTGGAACTGTCCTCCACGGGGGCTTCGCTTCCACGCCGGAATGCGACATCTTTACCCCGCGACAGAGTTTGTCACCGTCAGACCCACTAGATGTTATGGTCGAGCGAAGATGGAAGAAGCGGCGCTCGCGCGGCAAACCCCCGCGCTTCGCGCCGTAGCTTGGCATTTCTAGGTTAATCGCACCCCCGGGGACCTACTCGCCGCGGCATCGAAGAGGCCTTGATCGGCGGCCCAAACCTCACGTCGCCGCGGGTCTGCGACGGTCCTGTACGCAACACCAGCTCCGGGGCAAGGCAGGCATCGACGCATACCTCGGCCACCACCGGTACGTTTTTAGATACGGCGATACAGCTTGAGCGGTCGACCATCGGCGACCCGGCCGAGAAGGGCCGGTAGCTCCGGCGGCGGGGGCAGATCGGACCACGTCTGCCAGCAGCGTTCGAGCGTTGCCCACGGCTGAAGCCATTTGCGGACACGCCGCGGGGCCTTCGGCCAGACTCTGCCGCGCCACCTCACCATAATCAACCAAGTACCGCTAGAAGAGAGAAGGCTGATGGTTCCCGAGGTGCTGGGCAGCGAAGCCGAGGCCGCGGAGGTGGTCGGCGAACGCCGAGGGGCCGTGGGTGGTGTAGACGTGCCCCGGCTGGGCTTCTCGGACGAACTGGACCAGCTCGGAGAAGTCGGCGTGATCGCTGAGCGGGACGGCCTCGTCGACGCCGAGTCGGTACTGTGTCGACCGGTCGAGCGCCCAGCCACTCAGGTAGAGGGTCCGGCGGCGACGTGGCAACCCGGTCCGGAGAGCGCTTGGCGGGGCGATCAAGACGCAGCCGGATGGCGTCTCGCCATCGTCAATCTCGTACGGCCCGAGGTCGACGTCGAACTGACGGTAGACGTCCGCCAGTCGAGCCACGCCTGGGTGGACGCGCACGGGGTAGCCCAGCGCGCTCACCAGCGCCATCGCCTCTTGCGCTTTGCCGAGCGCGTAGCCGAGCAAGACCGGCGTAACGGAATCGCCCAGCGCACGATCGACGAAGACGCGGACCCGTTCGCAAATTTCCTCGTCCGGCGGGAAGACGTACCGCGGCAGACCGAAGGTGCATTCCATGATCAGGACGTCGGCCCGGATGGGCCTGGCCGCTTGCACCGTCCGACGCGATCGCACGCTGAAGTCGCCGGTATAGACCAGACGCCGTCCGTCGGGCGCGTCGACGACCACCTGCGCCGCGCCGAGGACGTGGCCGGCCGGTGCGAGCCAGATTCGATGGCCGCTACGCTCGATCTCGTCGCCGAACGCGAGCGGCTCCAGGCGTGTCGATCGGAGGCGCGCGGCCACCAGCGCGACGGTGGCCGGGCTCGCGACGCCGGCGGCGTGCCGCCCGATGTGATCGCTGTGCCCGTGAGACACGACCGCGAATGCCGACCGCCGCGGCGGGTCCAGGGCGACGTCCGCGGCCAGGACATGGATGTGGTCAGTGTAGGAAAACAGGTCCGCCCTACCCTCCCCGCCTGCTCGACATGGTGCTGGAAATTATTGTACTCATCGTGTACGCTCATGGCTAGTAATGTTGCCACGCGGAACGTGGTGGAATCGCTGGGTGGAACG
>DATLRG010000557.1:0-2259 GCA_035534795.1 Chloroflexota bacterium | reverse complement strand
GGCGAATTTTCCGTCAGCTATCTCCGAAATGCTCCCCCGACCCTGTACTAGCTGATGTGTACCATAGATCCCGACGCGACGGATTCGTCGGCCGCGAGCGTGACGGCGAGGGTCTTGACGGCGTCGGCGAACGTCGAGCGGACCAGCGAGCGATCGCCAGTCTCGACCGCGCGGACAAACGCCTCGTCCTCGGCGCGAAAGATACTGAAGTTGCTTCGCTGGAGCTCTTCGAGCCGCCCGGGCCAGCGAATGCGAACGCCGGTCGTGCCGAGGATCTCGACGACCAAGCCCTCGGCGAAGATCGTCAGGCCCGCGGTACCGTAGCTCGGCACGCTGCCGCACGTCGAGGCGATCTGGCCAATCGCGCCGCTCTCGAAGGTCAGCAGCACCGAGCTCACGTCGTCGATGTCCATGCCTTCGAGGTGGCGAACCAGGCGGTGCCCGGCGGCGGCAGAAACGGTCGCGACGTCGCCGGCGAAGTAACGCGCCGCGTCGACGATGTGGGTAGACTGTTCGACCAGTTGGCCGCCCGACTTCGCCTTCACCCGCCACCACGGCGATTTGGGCGCGCTCGTCAAATAGTGTCCCAGCACCATACCGATCGTCCGCCCGGCCAGCGCCGCGCGAGCGCGTTGGACCGTCTCGAGATAGCGGTACACGTAGCCGACGTTCACCAGGACGTTCTGACGCTCGACCGCGGTTTGAATTTCTCGCGCGGTGGCCAGATCCAGCGCCACCGGCTTTTCTACGAACAGAGCGAGACCGTGGCGCGCCGCGGCGATCTCGGCCGGGCCACGCGCGAATGGGGGGATGCAGACGTACACCGCGTCGAGGCTCTCGCGCGAGAACATCTCTTCGTGGCTGGAGTAGGCCGGGCATTGGTGCGCGGACCCAACCTCCTGAGCAGTACTCGCGACCGTGTCGCAGACCGCTGTAATCTTCGCGTTCGGTAGCTCCGCCAGGTTCTTCAGGTGTTCTCGGGCGATTCCCCCCACCCCGACGAACCCGATCCGAACAGCCATCGCCCCTCCCTTCCCACTCCGCGGCTCGTTCCACGGTGATCCGTGGCCCAGCGGTATTATACCGGAACCGGCCGTGCAGAAGCCAGACGCCATCGGCGCAAGTCTCCGCCAGTTCTGCACGATGCCTTTTGGGTTCTGTGCGCTATAATCAAGGGAATTGTTGCAAAGGTGTTCATTGGGCGCCCGCTGGTGCCCCATGAACACCTTTGTGAGCACTTCCAAGTCCTTCCACGAGGTTCTCGGGTCTCACGCGGCATCTTCGTGGAAGCGCGCTGAGGTCACCGATGGGAACCCGCAAGGTATTGGGAGCGGTCGAGGGCGGAGGGACAAAGTTCGTCTGCATGGTTGGCACCAGTCCCACCGACGTCGTGGACGAAGTGACGATCCCGACGACGAGCCCAATGGAGACGCTCGGCGCGGTCGTCGAGTTTCTGGGAAAGCCACGAACGGGCGTCGAGCTGGAGTCGATCGGCGTGGCGACCTTCGGCCCGATTGATCTGGACCCAATGTCTCCAACCTACGGCTGCGTCCTGAAGACGACCAAGGAAGAGTGGTCCGGGGCGCGAATCCTCGCGCCGCTGTCCCGTCGCCTGGGCATCCCAATTGGCTGGGACACGGACGTGAATGGCGCGGTCCTCGGCGAGGCGCGCTGGGGCGCGGCGCGGGGCGTCGATCCGGTCCTGTACCTGACCATCGGCACGGGCATTGGCGGCGGCGCGCTCGTCAACGGTGGAACGATTCACGGCCTGCTGCACCCGGAAATGGGGCATCTGCCGGTTCCCACCATCACGGGCGATGACTTCGCGGGCATCTGCTCGTTCCACGGTCGGTGCCTGGAGGGCATCGCCTCGGGACCGGCGCTGGCGGCGCGCTGCGGTCGGCCAGTGCCCGAAGTCGGCCCGGACGATCCGGTTTGGGACCTGGAAGCTCACTACCTCGCCTACGGCATCAGCGCGCTCCTCCTGGCGCTCTCGCCGCGGCGGATCGTCCTCGGCGGGGGCGTGATGAAGCAAGCGCACCTCTTGCCGCGGGTGCGACGGGCGCTGGTCGAGGTTCTGAACGGGTACATCGAGTTACCAGAGTTGCGCGACGGCGTCGACGAGTACGTCGTGCTGTCCGAATTGGACCAGAAGGCCGGGCTTTACGGAGCTCTCGTGCTCGCGGAACGAGCCCGGTCTACAGCAAAGCCAGGGTGAGAACTCCATCGCCGTGCCGGATTTGCGCAGCAAGTCCAGCA
>DATLRG010000556.1:0-2048 GCA_035534795.1 Chloroflexota bacterium | reverse complement strand
ACCGCCGTTGTTGCCGAGGTCCTTGATCGCCTCCTGGGAGGCGAAGGGACCGACCGCGATCGTCTGGGCGGCGCCCTCCAGCGTGTGGGCGACCGGGTAGCCGGCCAGCGTCTGGACAGCGCCCTGGGACGCGAGGACCAGGGCGGCCACGAAGGCGATCGGGAGCAGCACGTAAACGGTCGCCCGCGTGACGTCGACGTAGAAGTTGCCGAGCGTCTTAAGCTGCCTGCTGGAGATGCCCCGCACCAGGGCGACCGCCATGGCGATGCCTGTGGCCGCCGACAGGAAATTGTGCATGACGAGGCCGACCATCTGCGAGAAGTACGACATCGTCTGCTCGCCCGTGTAGTTCTGCCAGTTGGTGTTGGTGGTGAAGCTGACCGCCGTGTTAAAGGCGAGATCGGCGGGAACCGGACCGAAGCCCTGCGGATTGAACTGCAGCTTGTCCTGGAGCCTCAGCACCAGGTAGGTGAACAGGAGACTCGCTATCGTGACCGCAAGCACCGAGACTCCGTACCCGATCCAGGTCTGCTCTTTCGTTTCGTCGACCCCCATCAGCCTGTAGGCGCTGCGCTCGACGGGTCGCAGCACCGGGCTCAAGAAAACACGCTGGCCCTGGAAAACCTTGACCAGGTACGGGGCGAGAAACCAGGCTCCCACGGCCACAGCGAGGTAGGTGATGACGACGCCGACGATGTCGATAACCACTTCAGAACTTCTCGGGGTACAGCAGCGCCACGAAGAGGTAGATCGTCACGATCAGCGCCACGGCGCCAGTGATGATGTAAGGCACCTGCGCCGACATCACGGCAGCTCCTCTAGTCCGCGGATGTAGAGGAAGCAGACCACCGTCAGGAAGAGGGCCAGGCCCACCATCCAGAAATCAAGCGGCATAGGCCCGAGCTTAAGCGGGCACGAGTCAATGGACCGTCAACGAAAGTCCACGAAGCAGCGGGACGCTCGGCAGGTCCTGGTTAACGTTCGATCGTCGCAAGGCCGAAACGGTAGCCACGCGTACCGGCCGTCACAATGACCTTGGGATTCTTGGGGTCGTCTTCGAGCTTCGTGCGCAGCCGCTGCACAAATGTCCGCAGGTAGTTGCGTTCGTCACCATATGAGGGCCCCCAGACCTCGCGCAAGAGCGTGCGGTGGTCGATCACCTGGCCGGCGGGCCGGGCGAGCGCGGCCAGCAGACCGTACTCGGTCGGTGACAGCCTCACCTCTATCCCATCCCGCATCACGACGCGAGCCGCGAGGTCGACGGTCACGCTCCCACTCTTGACCACGAGGTTCGGCCCGGCCGCCGGCTGCGTCCGCCGCAACACGGCCCTGATCCTGGCCAGCAGCTCGTCGGCGCCGAAGGGTTTCGCCAAGTAATCGTCCGCGCCCATGTCCAGCGCGCGGACCTTGTCCTGCTCCCCCCCTCGCGCGCTGATCACGATGACGGATGGGA
The DNA here is from genome assembly GCA_035534795.1 of Chloroflexota bacterium. GTDB lineage: Bacteria > Chloroflexota > UBA6077 > FW602-bin22 > CADDYW01 > JAJPKB01. The sequence continues at coordinate 595 of DATLRG010000556.1, read as the reverse complement.
TCCGCCGCCCTTCGAGGCTTCCAAGGATCTCCCAACCATCGACGAAAGGAAGCCCGATATCGAGCAAGACCACGTCCCAGACTCCGCCGGTCTGGAGCTCACGAGCACCGGCCGCGCCGTCGCCGGCGGTCCGGGCTTCATGGCCGTCGCGCTCGAGGATCGACCGGATCGAGTTGCGCAGCGCCGGGTCGTCCTCCACGATGAGGATCCGGCTCACGCGGCGGGGGCTTCGGGCAAGGTGAGGCGAAAGACGGCGCCCGGCTCGGTGCCGTCCTCGACCGCCACGGTGCCGGCGTGGGCCTCCACCAAGCCCTTGACTATGGCCAGCCCCAGGCCGGTGCTCCCGGCCTTGCCGTCGCTCTCACCGCGGAAAAAGCGATCAAAGATGCGCTCGCGCAGCTCACCGGGAACACCCGGGCCGCGGTCGACGACGCGAATCGTGACGAGCCCTGGCGTCTCGCGCGACACGCGCACTACCAGCGGGGTGTCACGAGGTGCGAAGCGATCGGCGTTGGACAGGAGGTTGTCCAGGATCTGTCCGAGCCGATCCCAATCGGCGAAGACCGCAACGTGCGCGTCGTCTGCGTTCCAGTCG
>DATLRG010000555.1:0-8643 GCA_035534795.1 Chloroflexota bacterium | reverse complement strand
GACGAGCTCGCCGTGTTCGAGCAGCTCCTCGGCGTGTCGGGCGTCGGTCCGAAGCTCGCGCTGACGATGCTCTCCGGGTTGTCGGCGGAGAACCTGCGCCGGGCGATCGCCAGCGAGAACGTCGAGAACCTCACCGTGATCCCGGGCATCGGGCGCAAGCTGGCCGGCCGCCTGATCCTGGAGCTGCGCGGCAAGCTGACCGCTCCCGACGGGGCCAAGACAGCCGAAGGCCAGCCAATGGACGCCGACGTAGCCGAAGCGCTGATCGGCCTGGGCTACGCCCCCGCCGACGCGCAAGCCGCGGTGAAGAGCCTCCCCAAAGACAAGGCTCTGGATCTCGAGGACCGCCTGCGACTGGCGCTGCAGTTTTTCGCGAAGCGGTAGGGTCGACGTGGCTGGATCCCTCACGAGATGGGCGGGCGCAATCGGCGACACGGCCAGGGCGAGGTCTCTCGCGACGTTTCGTGCCCTGCGTCCCTCACGAGACAGCTTACCCCTTCTCCTCCGGCCCAAACAATTCCTCGAACGATTTCGTGCGCGAGGGGGCCGGCCGAGCCCGCTCCGGGAAGTAGCGCGGGTCGTCCTGAACCGGCACCGCCACGGGCGCCGTGTCGCGATCGCGCTCGGCCTGGCGGGCAGGATTGCTGTAATCGACCCAGAGTTGCGGGGCGTCCTGGTCCTGTCCGCCGTGCGGCGTGTGCCGCTCGCGCACGGCGACGAGGACCGGCGCGTTGACGCTCTGCCCGACGATCACCGCCTGTCCCTTCGAGAGCGCGGGTAGCTCGTCGAGCACGTCGCGGCTGGCCCCCTCGACCGCCGCGGCAACGTTGGTCTGATCGATCGGGTTGACGATGCGCAACATGATTTGCGTCATGCACTGCGAGAGCACGTCCTGATCGAGCTTGCCCGGTCGCTGACTGATCAGGCCGACTCCGACGCCGAACTTGCGTCCTTCCGCGAGGATCGTTCGCAGAGTCTCCGCGCTGACCACCCGTCCCCCGCCGTCGCCGGCCGGCGCGAAGTGATGCGCCTCTTCGAGCAGGACGAAGGCCGGATAGGGCAGGAACAGCTCGTTTCCCACGTGGACGCGCCCGCGCTCGGTGTCCTGACGCGCTTGATAGAGGCGGCGCAGCAGCACGGCCACGACGACCTGCTGTTCCTTCTGGTCGACCTCGTCCAATTGCAGGATGGTACACTGGCCGGGCTGAAATAAGGTGCGCAGGTCCAGGTGGCGCGTCTTGTCGAGAATCTGCGCGCTATTGACGAGATGCTCGATCCGCCACTCCAGCGCGCTGACGCTGCTGCTGAAGTCCTGTGATTCGTCCTCTTCTCGCTTTTGCGCGGCGAATTTCCGAATCTCGCGGATCAGATCGTCCGGCTCCCAGTGATCCGCCTGGCCGGACTCCTGCGCCCTGGTGCGGCTCAGTGACTGGTGCGCACGCCCGAGGACGTGCTCCATTCGCTCGCTGATGTCGAGCAGATGGCGGAGGTCGCCGATCCGCAGCGTCGAAAAGCGGACGTGGATATCGCTCGGCCGCAGGACGCGCACAACCGGCTCGTAGCCGTCCGATCCCCGGAAGGCGGGGTGCCGAGTCATCTCGGCGAGCGTGTGGTACTCGGCGTGCGGATCGACGACGAGCACGCAGGCGCGGTTGTGCGGCTTCATCAGCTCTTCGACGATCACGCCGGCCAGGTAGCTCTTGCCGGCGCCGGTCGAGGCGACAATCGCCAGGTGAGTCGAGGTGAAGTCACGGCCGGCGAGAACGACTGGCACGGCCGCCGGTTCGCGGCTAAGAAGCGAGCCGACGTGGACGCCTCCCACCTGGCCAACTTCACGCTTGTTGAGCACCTGAGCGAGCTGTCCGTTGCTGGCCAGATAAATGGGCCAGCCCACGCGCGGCGCGATGCGCGGGTTGACGAACGTGCGCAACCGGTCGTCAAAGTAGCCGAGCGTGCGCACCGCGACCTCGAACAACTCGCCATCGCCTTGATAGCCGAAGAGGTCGGCCATCGCCTGGGGCGACACCGACGGGTCCGCCATGAACTCATCCGGATAGAGGCGAACGGGCTGACGACCGACGATCCGGCCGTAGATCGGGCGGCGTTCGGGGTCTTGAGGTGCCGCGTAGTAGACGAATTCCCCCACTTTCAGGGTCTGGCCGAGGTCCGGGCTGACGAAGACGTATTCCTGTGGCGTTTCGCCCGGCCCCTTGGTCGTGCCGACCGGTGACTCCGACTGTGCCATCTCTACCTCACCTCTACCGCGGCGCGCCAGCGGATGTTTTGTCGCGCTACTTCCAATCGGCGGCGCTCGCCCGGGAACGTCACGATGAGCCGGTCGACGATCGAGCAGAGCAGGTCGGGCAGAGATGGGAAAGGGCGAGCGAGCAGGCGCGGGAAGTAGGCGAGTCTCAGCCGGCCGTCGAACTGATGGAACGCGAGCAAGCGGTCGTCGGGCAGGAGGCTGACGACCGCGTCCACGGCCGAGGCGAGCCGCGGCGTTCGTTGGTCGTACTCGACGTGGCCTCCATCGTCACGGGCAGATCCAACCACGGCGACGCCGACGATGGTCGCCGTTTCCGCCAGGTAGTCTGGGCTGAACACCGTTAGCTCCCGAGGAGTGCTCAGACGTGGCCCCAGAGCACCGTACTCCGGGTTCAGCAGTTGAGTGGTGTAAATGACCCCGATCAGGCGGTCGTGCTGATCGATCGGAACTTCGACGAACTGGCCGAACGATCGGTCCAGCGGGGTCGTCGGCGTCGGCATCTCCGCGGGCCCGTAAACCTGGACGAGATAATCGGCGTGATCGTTCGAGCCAACCACTCTCCCGATTTCCATGGCGACCTATACCCTCCGTCGTCGCTTGCTGGCTGCCTTTGGGACTATTCGCAGCCCGATCCCCTGCCGCGTCGCGAACTCCTGGAGGAGACGGTAAAACCTTTCACGGTCGCGCACGCTAAGCACGGCGCAGGCGTCCGCGGTCTCGATGCAATAAGGATAGCCGTTGCCGACGATCACCTCGGCGCGGACCACGTCGACGACGTAGTCGAGCAGCCCCTCGCGCACGACCCAGCGAGGCAGATCAAGGCGCGCCGGCGGCGCCAGGCCGTTCGTTTTCAGATAGACGAAGCAGATCTCCTGGGAGTAGTCGGCCGGGACCTGCCTCACCCCACCGCCGGGAGTCGCCTCATCCCGTCGCCCCCTCTCCATCGGAAATGGAGAGGGGGAATCTGGACTCCCCTCGCCATCTCCAGTGGCGAGGGGTGCCCGTGATGGCGGGGTGAGGCCGCCCTCGATCCGGTACCGCTCCAGGACGCCCTCGCGCGCGCAGATCAACGCGCGCGTGCGGTCACCCCACGACATCCGAGCGTCGAGGAGCCGGCTGTCGGGAACCCGCTGTGGGCGTGGCAGGTCTCCAAGGACGGCAAGCATGGTCGTTACGTCCTTGGCCAGCGAGGTATCGACGTACCCGACGACGGGAATCCCGGCTTGCTCGGAGGCTCGAAGCAGGTGACAGATCGCCTCGATATATCTCGTGCCGAAATCTTCGAACATGCCCGCGGTGAAGCTCACGACGAGGCTGCCGTCGAAGAAGGCGACGGGCGGGTGGTCGTGCCAGCCGCGCGCGGCGAGAGCCTCCATTCGCTCGATCAGCGTGCGCACCTCGGCCTGGAACCGACGCAGCGCCAGCTTCTGGTCCGCGGTGCCGAAGCCATCGCCCGGCTCGCCGGTGAGCTCATCCGGGTGGATCAACTCGAACGCGGCGTCCTTGACGTAGCGTCCATTCTCCTGGTGCGGGTTTTCGAACCAGGCGACCTGCACCGCGGCGATAGGAAGCGAATAGTCCTTGGTCGGCTTGATCTCGCTTCCGTCGACCGCGACCGTCGCGACGCCGGTGATGTGCTCCAGCGCCCACTCGCGGGCGGAGCGGTGATGCGCGAAGCGCGTCGCGAAAGGAAGAAGGAGACCCGGGCGGTCGACCCACTCGTCGCCGGGCAGCGCACCCGGGTGCTGCGCGTCGGCGAGCAACGCCAGCAGCTCATCGTGGTCGAGACGGTCGAGTTGAGACAGAGCCTGATCGAATCGTCGAAACGCCACGGCCTCACTGTCCGCGAAGGCGCGAAAGCGTTCGGCGCTCGCTTCGAGCTGCTGGCTGACGCGCGCCGCGTAGAGCATCGTCAGTTCTGATCGAGCACGCGCGATCGTCCGTTTTCGCGGCCGATGCGGATCACGTGCCCGAACAGTCCGTCGAACGTATCGTCGTGGCTGATGACGACCAATTGGTCGAATCCCTGGAGGCGTTGGACCTGATCTCCCAGATTGGAGCGCCTTTCCTGGTCGAGGTGCGCCGTGGGTTCGTCGAGGAAGGCCATGCGGACGTTGCTGAGATCGCGAAGAATGGCCAGGCGGACCGCGAGCGCCGCGGCCATCTGCTCACCGCCAGAGAGCTGAGCGAAGCCGCGGGTCTCGCCCTGGCGCTTAGTCACGATCTCGTAGTCCGGGGTCCACTCGAGCTCGACGCCGGATTGGTTCAGCACCTCGGCGTTGATCCGACTGGCCATGCGGCTGATCCGCGAGAGTAACTGACGCGTGATCTCGGGACCGGCGGCGCGGATCGACTGCCGGAGGACCGTGGCGAGCTGCCGCTCGTCGTCGATTCGCTCGACGAGGCGTCGCTGGGCCGCGAGCTCCAGCTCGAGCTCGTGGGCCTTCTCGATCTCGGCGTCCAGACGCTGCTCGTCGCGCTCGGCCTCATGGATGTGGGCCTGGACGTCGCCGATGGCGGTGTCGACCTCGCCCCGGCGCTCGATTGCTCGCTGGTGCGAACGGGTGTCGTACGACGTGGCCGCGTCGTCCATCGCCTGTCGCGCCTCGGCAACCCGATCGCGCGCCGCCGTCGCCTGAGCATCGGCCGCCCGGAGCGCGGCGGCTCGTTCGTCCAATCCCTCGGCGAGGACGGACGCCGCCGCGAACGCTTCGTAGTCGGACCGGAGTCGATCGCGCTGCTGGCGCAGCCCGTCCAGGTGCTGATCGAGCTCCGCATATGGCTCCAGGTTCCGCGTGATCCGTTCGATGCGCGCGGTCGCCTGCTCCAGGTCGACGTTGGCTTTCTGGCGCTGCGTCTGCACAGTGAGGAGTTTCGCAGCATCGAGCCGCAGGTGCTCGGCCTTTTCGCGGGGACTGCCGAGCGCGGTCAACGCTGCAGCGGCGCCGGCCAGGTCGGCGAGAGTGCCCTGCAGCTCCCCGTTCCGCGCCCGGTTCGTGGCCAGCTCCACCTCGATCGCAGCACGGTCGCCGGTCGCGTCCAGCGCCGCCTGCCGCAAGGCCGTCAAGCGAGTCACTTCTTGAGCGGCTCGCTCGGCCTCCCGAACGAGGTGCGACGCGGCCTGCTCGGCGCGTTCCGCGTCGGTCTTCTGGCTGGCCAGGTGCGCCGCGGCCTGAAGTCGCTTTTCGTCGTCGGCCAGTCCCGCGGTGCCATCCGTCAGGTCGCTCATCAGGCGGTCGCGCTGTTCGCGAAGCTGGGGCAACGTGGCCGCTCGGGATCTGGCGTCACGAGCGCTCTGGACCTCGCGGTCAATCGCTTGGATCTCCCGGTCCAGACAGACGAACGCGTCCGTCCACCGTTCGATCTCCGCGTCGAAGTGAGTTTCGAGAGTGACGCCCGGACGAAGGTTGCGACAGGCTTCGTGGAGGAAGGGACAGAGGCCGCCGCCGACCTGCTCACGAGTCGCCGTCGCGTGCGCGAGCTGCGACGTCGCCGCGGCCCGATCGTCGGCAATTCGGCGGTGATTGGCTTCGTGGATGGCCAGTGTCGCGGCGCGCTCCTCGTTACCGGCCGCCGCGCCGACCTGCAGCTCGACCTGGCCGAGTTGTTGCTCCAGCCGTGCGACAAGTTGACGTCGCTGGAGAATGCCGGCGCGCAGAGCCCTGAGCTCTCCCTCGGCGCGATTTGCCGCGGCAAGCGCCTCCGCGAGCTGGTGGTGGCTGGCTCGACGCGCGGGCAGTTGGTCGGCAACGGAATGATGCTCCAGCGCCTCGGCGACGTCCTTCTCGGCTTGCTTGACCCGACTGCCAGCACGCGCCAGCTGACCCTCGAGGCCCGTGATTCTCTTTCGAAGTTGGTCCGCCTCGCTCTTCGCGTCTTTCGCGGCTTGCAGGCGCTTTTCGGCGGCCTCCTGCTCCGGAATCTTCTTGCGCAGCTCGGTCACGTCGTGCGCGGCCTGTTCAGCGCGCACGATCTCGCCGTCGAGCCGTCCAACCTCACCCCGCAGTCGTTGCGCTTCGAGCTCGGCGCGATGGAGGTCCTGGCGGAGGCGGTCGCGCTCGCGCTGAGCGGCTTCAAGTGACTGCAGACGTTCCATCGCCTGGGCGTAGCCGTCGCGGCCGGGCCGCGTCCGATCGCAGGTCGCCCGTGCCGCCTCGGCGCGGGCGTGCTCGGCGCGGGCTCGATCGTGGATCTCGTCAGCCGACCGCTGGCGTTCGAGTGCGAGGTTCAGCGCCGTCTCGGCCGTGCGCCAGCCCTGCTCGGCTCGTGCCAGCGACTCGATCTCACGTTCGAGCGAGGCGCGTTCGGCGAGGTTACGCCGGAGCTGGACGACGAGGTCGTATTGTCGGTCCCGGAGCTCGGCTTGCTCCAGCTCCAGCGCGTGCCGGCCCTCGGTCTGCGGCTCCAGTCGCGCGATGGCGATCTCGATCTCGTGCCGCTCGTCGGTCAGAGCCCCATCCAGAGCTGCCAGCCGATGATAGGCGTGCTCGTACTCTTCGACGCGGAGCAGCCGATTGAACTTCGCTCGGCGCTCGAGCGGCGATTCGAGAAACGCCGCGGTCAGCGTGCCCTGGGGAGGGCCGACGGAATCGATGAAGAGTGCGCGCAGATCGACCTCGTCGTCGATCCGCAGATGATCGTGCAGCCAGTGACGGACGTCCGCTTCGCCGACCGCGATTTGCTGGGCGATGTCCGGATCGAAGACGTACTGCTTCGACCCACGGCCGACTCGACGGACGACTTCGTAGGTGCGCTGGTCCAGGCGCGACTCGACGACGACGGTGATGGTGCCGCTGGTTTCGCCCTCGCGGACGAAGTCCTCGTGACGATACGGAAGGTATTGAAATAGCGCGCACCCGATCGCCTCCAGAACAGTCGACTTCCCCGCGCCGTTCGGGCCGCAGACCGCGTTGACACCCCGGCTGAGGCGGATGATCTCGGCCGGACTGCCGTACGACTTGACATTTTCGAGCCGTACTTCGCGGACGATCACTGTACCACCCCGACCGACTCGTACGCGCTTTCGGCGGTAACAGTCGTCCCGTCGAGGCGTTGCAGGGAACCACGGAACGTGGCGAGCAGATGCTGACCATCTGCCCCGCGCAGTGCCCGTTCTTTCAGCTCAGTCGCCAGCGCGGCGAGCTGCGCGGCGTGCGGTGCATAGCGCTCGTCTTCCGCGAGACGCGCGCGCAGAATATCTCGCTCGAGGACCGCTCGGTCGACCGGTGCGTCGGTATCGTCACCACCCTCGGTGACGAAGATCCCCGTATCGTAGTCCTCGCGCACCAGCGCGATCAGGGGGTTGAAAATCTCACGGCAGGCATTCTCGAGTTGATCGACCGGCAGCGACTGCTGATCGAATCGCAGGCGTCCCTTCAGGGATAGGGCGACGACCGGACCATTGGCCTGGAGGCGGTCGTGCTCGGCCTGAAGAGCATCGTAGCAGCCCCGCAGCAACGCCCGAGGATTCTCGAACTCATTCACGTCGACGCGAACCACGGCGAAGGGGCGGCGCGGCACGTCGATCAGGCGGAATGAGATTGGCTGCGGTCGACTGGTGTCGATCTCCACGTGCAGGAGACCGCGCTTCCAGCCCCACTCGTTCAGCGCCCACGTTTCGAGGCTGCCGCCGTTGTACGCGAAATTCGACAGCGTGTAATGCTTGTGAAGATGGCCGAGCGCGAGGTAATTGGCACGCTCGCGCAGCGAGTCGACCGCGTTGTTGCTCAGCTCGGCGTTGATGCCCGGCACGATGCCCTCGACCCCGGCGTGGACGACCAGGATCGTGAAGAGGCCGTCGTCGCCGAAGTCCGCGAGCTTCGGCTCGATTTCTCGCAGGACCCGCTCGGTGGATGCGCCGAGGTAGCGTACCCCCACGATTCGACAGCCACTCCACTCCACGAAGCTGCCGGCGTGGCGATTGGCCTCGACCGGCAGCAGGCGGACACCCTCGGAGCCCGTGACGACGTCCAGATGCGTTAGCAAGCCCTGATCGGCCAGGGTATCGAGCCAGTTCCGGGCTTCCCCGTAGCGCGTTCGGTCGTGATTGCCCTGAATGTCGACCAGGCGAACGCCCGCCTCGCGGAGCAACGAGAGCCCGCTGTACGCCTGATCGAAGGTGATGGGGTTGATCGTGAAGCGGTTGAAGAGGTCGCCGGTGCAGACCGCGAAGTCCGGACGAGCGTTGGCGACGTACTCGCACGCGAACTGCCACGCCCGGCCAAAATCGTTGAGCCGCTCCGGGCAGTCGTACTGCTGCGTTCCGAGGTGAACGTCCCCGAACTGAACGAACGAACAACGCACGAGCAGATCTCCCTGAAAGGGCACTTGTACCCTGGCGGGGGAGCATTTCGGAGATAGCTGACGGAAAATTCGCC